>JAKIVC010000017.1 GCA_021647245.1 Gammaproteobacteria bacterium | reverse complement strand
GCTCTTAGTACAGCAGCAACCAAGGTGGCTAGCGGAATGGCAAAGAACACCCCCCAAAAACCCCAGATACCACCAAAAAACAGCACTGCAGCGATAATGGCCACGGGATGCAGGTTAACCGCTTCAGAGAATAGAATCGGCACCAGAACATTACCATCAAGGGCTTGAATAATGCCATACACTAGCATTAGATAGCCAAAATCTGCACTAAGACCCCACTGAAAATAAGCGATCAACGCCACAGGAATCGTCACCACCGCCGCGCCAATGTATGGCACCAACACCGAAATGCCCACCAGCGCTGCCAGTAGCGGTGCATAGTTTAGCCCCATCATATAGAAGGCGATGTAGGTAACGACCCCGATGATAATGATCTCTAAAATTTTCCCTCGTATGTAGTTACCAATCTGCCGATCCATCTCCTGCCATACCTCTCCTGCCAGGCGACGCTGCTCAGGTAGATAGGCAGTAAACCACTGCACGATGCTCTGTTTATCCTTGAGAAAAAAGAACACCATAATCGGTACTAATATCAGGTAGACCAGAACGGTAATCAGTACCGGAATCGAGGCGATCGATTTGGAGAATACGCTCTGCCCAAAGGTAGTAAGATCCGCACGCACCCCACTCATCAACTCACGCACCTGCTCTTCGCTGAAATAACTTGGATAGGATTCATGCAAAGATAGTAGGCTCTGCTGTCCCTTGGTCACCATATTAGGAACCTCACCAACCAGCTCGCTAACCTGTTGGGAGAGCAAGGGAATCAAGCCAAGAATAGTGTAAACCAGCAGTGTCACGAAAAGTATAAAGACACTCACCACCGCCCACAAACGTGCCACCCCATACTGCTGTAATTTGGCGACCGTCCCTTCCAGAAGATAGGCGATAATCACACTGGCCAACAGCGGTGCCAGCATATCGCCAAGAAAGATCACCACTACAAAACCAACCAGCAGCAGTAGCGCCAGTATAACGGCCTGGGGATCAGAGAAGTTGCGCTGATACCACTCTTTAAATATCTCAATCATGGTGCAAACTTACTCTTTACAGTGTGTTTTACAGTAGTTGCGGGCAAAGCTGAGAAGCTCATCCATCGCACGCTGCCTAAATTTTTGCCGTTGGTGTACAAAGGAGAAGGGGCGCACCAGCGGTGGATTGAATGCAATCGCCTTCAGTGTGCCCAGGGCCAACTCTTTATCAAGAGTGGTACGGGACATCACCGTCACCCCAATACCCGCCTCAACAGCACCTTTAATCGCCTCGGGACTCCCCAGCTCCATAATGACATTCAGCTGTTTTTCATCAAAGCCATGTTGTTGCAAGTATTCAACAAACACATCGCGGGTACCGGATCCCTCTTCACGGGAGATGTAGGGGTATTTTAATATTTTTTCAGCCGAAATTTCATCATATACTGATAACGGGTGGTCAGGTGCAACAATCGCCACCAGCTGATCCTCTCGACACAACTCAACTGAGAGGCTTTTATTCGAGACAGGTGCCTCAACCACTCCTAAGTCGATGATGTTACTTTCGACCATCATAACAATCGCATCTGTATTGCCCACTTTCAGACGCAGGCCCACCTCTGGGTAAGCACGTTTAAACTCACCCAGGAGCGCGGGCAGCATATATTCGGCGATGGTCATGCTAGCACCAATAATCAGCACACCACTCACATCACCTGTGATCTCTCTGACCGAATTATCCATCTCATCGTAAAGCTCAAAAATACGTGATGAATAGCTATAAACAGAGCGCCCCGCTTCTGTCAGTGCAATTCGATTATGGGTTCTATCAAACAGGCGAGTATTAAACTGTTCCTCAAGCTGGCGCACCTGAAAAGTGACGGCTGGCTGGGTCATATAGAGTGACTCTGCCGCCTTAGTAAAGCTTAACAGCTGCGCCACCGCGTGAAACACTCTCAGTCGGCGATCAGCCATAAATACACTTTATCCACTAAAATTATACTTATGACAATAATAACAAGTCAGCATCACAATACAAGCAAGCCGCATGAACAGTGCACTCTATTGCGCTTAGATTAAAGCAGCCGCACACGGAATGAGCGCCCTTTCAGTTTCCCTGCGGACAATTTTTTCAATGCTACATTTTTAACCTCACGCATAACCGCAACATAAGAGGCGTTGTCAAAGACGTTAATTTTCCCCACCTCGCGACCACTAATGCCACTCTCACCCGTCAATGCACCCAAAATATCGCCTGGACGCACTTTTTGTTTCTTACCACCCTCTATCTGTAACGTCGCCATGCTCGGTTTATAGACGGGTTGTTCAAGCAAGTCAGCCACCGGCAAAGCAGCCCGCTCTATTGAGTGGCCTAGGTGCGCCTCCAGGCGGCCTACCCGATAACGCTCCTTTTCTGTATACAGTGTACAGGCCATCCCCTTGCTACCTGCACGCCCAGTACGGCCAACACGGTGAATATGAACCTCATACTCCCGTGCAATTTGGTAGTTAATAACCACATCTAACGCATCGATGTCCAACCCTCTAGCCGCCACATCAGTAGCCACCAATATCGAAATACTCTTATTGGCAAACAACGCCAGAGTTTGATCTCGCTCACGCTGCTCCAGCTCGCCGTGTAACGCTGCTGCACTGAAGCCAAAGCGAGAAAGCTGATCAGCCACCTCCTGGGTCTCCAGCCGAGTATTGCAAAACACCACCGCAGACAACGGGCGGTGCGCCAACAACAGCAGGCGAACGGCCGTAATTCGCGGCATCTGCTCATCCACCTCATATAGAGATTGATGAATACTGCTGTTATCGTGTGTTGTCGCCACTTTAACCATCACTGGGTCCTGAGTAATGCGACTAGCCATTGAGGCGATCTGCTCGGGATAGGTCGCACTAAACAGCAGCGTTTGATAGTGCTTAGGCATATGGTCAATAATTTCATCTAGGGTCTCTTGAAACCCCATATCAAGCATACGATCCGCTTCATCCAGCACCAGGGTGTTCACCTCATCCAGACTTAGTGTTCCTCTACGCAAGTGATCCGCAACACGACCCGGCGTTCCCACCACAATATGTGCGTTATGCTCCAACGATCCCACTTGGGGGCCAAAAGGCATGCCACCACAGAGGGTTAATACTTTGATGTTGTGAATCGTTCTGGCCATCCTGCGAATCTCTTTTGCCACCTGATCAGCCAACTCGCGAGTGGGACACAGCACCAGCGTCTGAATGCGAAAATGCTTTACATTCAGATTCTCCAGCAACCCCAATGTGAACGCGGCCGTCTTACCCGACCCGGTTTGCCCCTGAGCGATAACATCTCTCCCGGCCAATATGTAGGGCAAGCTTTTCGCCTGAATCGGAGTCATCGCATCGTAACCCAATGAGGTGATGTTTTTTAACAAGTCAGGGTGGAGCTTCAGGGATGAGAAAGCGGTTTCGCTCAACGTATCGTCCTCAATTGTGCAACGTGTCCAAATAAAAAAGGGCAAGACCATTAAGGCCTCACCCTTCACTCACCCTCAAGGAGTGAGCAACTCTGCAACTGAAGTCGCAGACGCAATCGCAATTCGGTATTAGATCGCGACGATATTTTCTGCCTGAGGACCTTTTTGACCCTGAGTAACAGTAAATTCAACTTTCTGACCTTCTGCCAGAGTTTTAAACCCTGAACCAGAAATAGCGCTGAAGTGGGCAAATACGTCGGGACCAGATTCTTGCTCAATAAAGCCAAAACCTTTTGATTCGTTGAACCATTTAACGGTACCAGTAGTAGTAGACATAATCATATCCTATAAATTTCAAAAGTCGTCGTGCCCTGCCTAAATCCAAAAAACTTAGGCGCTAAAGGCGATTTAGCTAGAAGTGTTGCTATTTGTATATGACACGCAGGACGAAGACCATTATAGAACATCGAAATGATATACATAAAAACGCACAATCAAGCTGTGCTAAATTATATACGTCCAAACTGCATAGTCAACGACAAATCCCATACCACTGCCAATGGCTCTATCTGACAACACAAAAAACAGCCGACAACCCCAACAACGCGTGCAAAGCTACAAAATAGTAATAGCCTGCACAAAAGCGCTCAAGTAAAATCAATATTCGTATCACCCAGGTATTTAATAAATTCGCACAAAAACAACGCAGCACATTGATTTTTAAGGAAAATTACAGTCAGCATCAATAGGCGAGTAAGATTGTGCCTCACTTATTAAGTGTTCGGGGTAATTGTTATTTAGAGAAAGTAGGGCTTAAATGAAATCCCACCAACAGACAGATGATAGACGCTGGTTACTTATCTTCAGTAGCTGGCTGATAGCTACCCTATCGACCTTAGGCAGCCTTTTTTTCAGTGAAATAATGGAGCTGGTGCCCTGTGTTTTGTGCTGGTACCAGCGAATATTCATGTTCCCACTGGTGGTCATCCTACTGGTAGGGCTCTACCCGCTGGATAAACGGGTAGTCAACTACGCCCTACCCATCGCTGTGATCGGCTTGCTCTTCACCCTCTACCACTGTTTACTCTTTTTTGGCTTGATACCTGAGAACCTTCAGCCCTGTAGCCAGGGAGTCTCCTGCGCTGATGACAGTATGGTGCTATTTGGTTTTCTACCGATTTCACTGCTCTCGCTGCTCTCCTTTTCGCTCATTATTATTTTGTTACTCAAAAGCAAGGTCTCCACATGAAACAGAACTACACCATAATCGGCGCAATCTTCTTAATGGTACTCGCCTTTTTAATGGCGGCTTACCTCTACAACAGCCAACAAACCGACACTCAAACACAGCGGGTCACGCAAAATGCAGATGCCCTAAGCAAGCATTACTCGCCAAGAAAAGGCAATCCTGAGGCAAAAGTGACTATTGTAGAGTTTCTCGATCCCGCGTGTGAAACCTGCCGTCAGTTCCATCCTCTGGTAAAAGAGCTATTGGCAACCTACCGTGGAAAAGTAAACTTAGTGATCCGCTACGCCCCACTACACCCCGGTTCTGACCATATGGTAAAAATTCTGGAGGCGGCTAAAAAACAAGGTCAATTCTGGGAGGTATTAGAGTTGATGTTTGAAACACAGTCCCACTGGGCATCACACCACCAACCTAAACCAGAAATATTCTGGACCTATCTGGAGCGCTTTGGCTTTGATGTTGTGCAGCTCAGGAAAGATGTAAACAGCCCTGAAATTGACAAAATAATCAATCAGGATATAGCCGATGGGCAACGACTGGGGGCCACTAAAACCCCGACGTTTTTTGTTAACGGCAAACCCCTCAGCCGATTTGGTTATGAGCAACTTAAAAACCTGGTGGCCAGTGAAGTTAACGCCTATTACCCCGGATCATAACAATGGCCAATAAAACTGAGATTCTTTTCACACTGGGCGACTTAAATTGCGCTGCCCATCAATGGCCTGACTACCTGCAATACGGTTTTAATAATAGTGATGTCACCGCCCTGCTCAAAATAGCGGGCGATAAAGCGCTGCATCAGGCAGATGCAGACAGCGCCAATATTTGGGCGCCACTCCACGCTTGGCGAACGTTGGCACAGCTGCGTTGCAGCCACGCAGCCCTGCCCTTGATCAAGCTTTTCGATGAGCTCGTGGAAGATGACTGGGCACTGTACGAGCTGCCCATTGTCTTGGGCATGATCGGCGAGTCGGCTATTGAGCCACTGGCAGCCCTCTTGAACACACCAGAGCTTGATGAATTCACCCACGTTATGGCGGTAGATGCACTGTGTGAGGTTGTTGAACACTACCCCGAACAACGTCGTGCGGTACTGGCCCACTACCAAGCCTATCTGGAGAAGCCGGATCTCACACTGCCCACCCTGAATGGCCTATTAATTGGCCGATTGTGTGAGCTAAAAGCCAAAGAGTTAATTGAGGGTATTCGAGCCCTGTATCAAAATGACGGGGTTGACAGCAGTTGCGCGGGTGACCTGGAAGAGGTTGAAATCAAACTGGGATTTCGAAGCAGCCGTGAGACACCACGCCCCTCTCAGGCAGAGAGCTATGGTTTTAAAGCAGCGCCCGCTAAAAAACCAGAAAGTGGTGATGTCATTGATCTGGTCAACTACTACTTTGACCGCGACGGCAATGATGAGGCCATATTTAACGCCTCTGAGCTGGACGGCTTTTTCTCCGCCCTCGCCTGCGCCCCTAACAACATTATGGCGGCACAGTGGTTACCCGCACTTTGGGGAGGAGAGGAGAAAACACCCCACTGGAAAAAGCGCAGCGAATATGAAGAGTTCAATGATGCCATCTTCACCTTCTACAACCATGTTATGGAGGGTATGCACAAAAAAGAGTATCACGCTCTGTTTCTGGTCGAGGTGGAAGATGAGCAGGAGTACACCATCGTTAGCAGCTGGTGTGAGGGCTTCATGCGTGGCATTACACTATGGGATGAGTTAACCGCAGCGGAAGATCACAGCGCCTTAGAACAAGCCCTGAAACCCATTCAGTTATTTACCACTCAGCACGAGGGTGAGGCACTGGACCAGCTAAGCGAAGAGCAGATAAACCAGAGCGGGCTCACTATCGAACCTGCGGTAAAAACGCTCTATCTACACTTCCTAGAGCAGCGCCAGCGTGCCAATAAGCCCATTCAACGCACCGTCCCCAAGGTGGGTAGAAACAACCCCTGCCCCTGTGGAAGCGGTAAAAAATATAAAAAGTGCTGTGGATAAATGAGGCCTACAACTTCCGCAGCTCGTTAATCAACCGTTTGCAACTGCCAATTTCACTGGACAGCGTGCCGGGAACTTCGGACTCCAGCGAACTCTCTTCCGCCGCTTCATTAACACGCACTAAACTCTGGTTGATACCATCCACAGCGCACTGCTGCTGACTCACCATCTGGGTGACGCTGTTATTCATCTCGGTCACCTGGGTAATGCTATCGATGATCTGCTCCAGTACCCGTTTCGTCTCTTCAACCTGGTCAACACTCTTATCAGCAGAGACCCTGCTCCTCTGCATCACTGTCACACCTTCAGAGGCACGGGATTGCAACACCTCAATCATCGACTGAATCTCCTGCGTTGAGCTGTGAGTGCGTGTTGCCAGGGTGCGCACCTCATCGGCAACCACCGCAAAGCCACGCCCCAAGTCCCCCGCTCTTGCCGCCTCAATGGCCGCATTCAGCGCCAATAAATTTGTCTGTTCGGCAATCCCACGAATAACCTCGAGTACCGATCCAATGTTATCGCTGGCTTCGCCCAGCGCCGCGATCACACTCGAAGCCTGGTCAACCTCATCAGCCAGCCCGCCAATGGAGGAGACCACTTGGGTAACCGCATCACGACCCGCCAACGCACTATTTTGACACTCCTGTGAGGCATCAGATGCGGTACTCGCCGAGGTATTAACCTCACCCATGGTCTCCACCATCTCTTCCATAAACTGGGCAAGGTGCAGCAGGTCACTGCGCTGCTCCAGTGCGCGTGCCTGAGCACCCGACATATTTGCTGCGGCATCGACAGCGCGTTTGTCAATTTTATCGATAAAGTCAGCCATGCGACCGCCCACTGCACGAAGGTGTGTATTTTCAACGATCAGGGCAAGCTCAACCTGCCCCGCTTCATCGGTGCGACCCGTATAGATATATTGCATCAGCGGATTATCAACAATCTCCGCAGCGCGCCGGAACGCCTCTTTATGGGGATTAATTGCCATTTGAAAACCGACAACACCCACCAACATACTGAGCAGTAATACTGGCAGTAGAACCGTTAATAACGGCACGCCAAAATAGGCGGCCGCCGACAGCGCCGGTAACAGTGCAGCCAAAAGAGTGATCATCAGCTTATGGTGGGTAGAGAGGACATGGCTGCTAAAGGGGGACTTCCCCTCATTAATACGCGCATAGACCTGCTTGGCGCGCTCTACATTTTGCGGTTTTGGTTTACCGCGCACAGATTGATATTCAACCAGCCGGCCATTTTCAAAAATAGGGGTGACAAAAGCATCCACCCAATAGTGGTCGCCACTCTTACAACGGTTTTTGACAACCCCCATCCAGGGTTTGCCCCGCTTCAGCGTGCTCCACATATCCGCAAAAGCGGCGGCAGGCATATCTGGGTGGCGTACAATGTTGTGGCTTTTGCCAATCAACTCACTCTCTGCAAAACCACTGATGGCGATGAAATCACTATTTACATAAGTGATCTGACCTTTTTCATCTGTTGTTGAAAGAATGTTGGCGGTATCAGGAAATGAAACCTCACGCCCCGTTAGTGACATATTTTTCTTCATAATCTATATTGCCCATTGGCCTCAAAGTTCTTTCCAGCTGTAACGGCAAGCACCGCTTTTTCTAAAAGCTAATGGCAAAAATAAACACGATGACCGGTTGATTTCTGACGATTCGCATCGAGATGAGAGCTGCTTTGCGCTGTGAAATCCAAGGGCTGCGGAGCGGGAGCGTATGGTGCGAGCGTGGGTGCCGAGAGAGGGCTATTCTGAGCAATATGCTCAGCCATGCGCAGATCGGTGCAGCGCCTCTACCAGTGCAATATTCAGGTAATCCTGATCATGAGCATCTCCCGCCAGCAATGTAAAAGGCGTATCAGGCTCACCCATCTGATCGAGCACAATGGCCGCACCGGAGAAGTCATCTTCCGCTGTATAGCTATTCACCGTAATCACCGTGGTCAAGTTAGCAGCCAGTGAGGAGAGCACCCCGTTACGTGAGTCTTCAAAAGCGATCGCCTCGGATGGTGTCAGATTCATCTCTTTCAGCACATAATCGTAGATATCAGGTGCTGGTTTCTTCGATGGCACGACATCCCCGGCACCAATCACTTCAAACCAATCCAGCGCCGCCGCCCCCAGCGTATTGGTCACCAATGCGGTGACATTTTCTGGTGTCGTGGTCGTCGAGATGGCAATACGGTAGCCCGCTTTGCGCGCTTCAGAGATTAGCCGCTCAACTCCGGGGCGCAGTGGAATTTCACCCCGGGCCATCAGCTCGGTATAAAAATGGGTTTTGGCGGCGTGCAGGCTCGCAACAAACCCATCAAAATCATCTGGCTTTATAAACTCCAAATTGAATTTTTCAAGATAGAAGCGAATCCGCTCTTTACCACCCGTAACAGCCAGCAGCTTGCCATATAGCTCTGGCGACCAGCGCCACCCCAAACCGGCATCGTCAAATGCCAGATTAAAAGCAACACGATGACCATTGCGTTCAGTATCGGCAAGGGTGCCATCCACATCAAAAATCAAAGCCTTTAGCGTCGACATAATCACTACCTGATTTAACTAAAGCTGGGATACTACATGAGATGGTGCCGCCTGCACATAAAACCAGCACATCACCTCGCAAGTGAACAAAGTTTGAGCAAAGCATCAAAGTAAATAACAATTATATTGCACCTCCTTTGCTTTTTCTGGTATAGATGCGGCTTAATATTTTCAAGCAGGTAGTAAGGAGGCCAGTAGATGGCTCAAGAAAAATCGAATAAAGCGACGACGGAACAACCTTCCGACTCATATACAAACTTCAAACCTTACGAACCCGTTAAGGGCGAAGAGTATATGAATCCAGGACAACTCAAACATTTCCAGAGTATTTTAATCGAGTGGAAACGGGAGTTAATGGAAAAAGTGGACGAAACCGTCCATCACATGCAAGATGAGTCGGGTAATATTCCCGACCCGAATGACCGCGCCAGCCAAGAGTCAGATTTCACCATGGAGCTACGCACCCGGGATCGCGAGCGCAGGCTTATCAAAAAAATAGAGTCTTCCATTAGACATCTGGATGATAATGAATATGGGTTCTGCAATAACTGTGGTGAAGAGATCGGTATCCGCCGCCTCGAAGCACGCCCTACAGCAGATCTCTGCATTGACTGTAAAACCCTTGATGAGATTCGGGAAAAGCATATTAGCCGCTAGGAGGCTGTCAGACTTAGGGTGACTCAAATCACAACGCGCACCATTATTACAATTGAATGGTGTGCGTTCGGTTAGCCCCTCTTCTCCAGAATTAAGCCCTCTCCTCTGCAAATTTATTAAGCGCCTCATATAGCCCCAGCCGCTCCCGCTCCATTAGCTGCTGTCTTGCAGAGTCCATAATTAAATCACCATCACAACACTCTTTTAATAGTAATTCGAATGATTTCGCCGTTTCACTCAACGCGGCAAAACCAAATGAAGCACCACTGCCTGCCAAACTATGAACCAAGCGGTGAAGCTCGCGCCCCTCATCGCCCATTGCCTGTTGCTGGCAAACTGATTGCCACAGCGCATCAATCTCCTTTTGTCGATTAGGGAGTTGAGAGCAGTAACGGTTCAATAGCAGATCAAGCTTTGCCTGTAGCTCAGGGTTGTTTGCCATGGTGCCGCCTCCAAATCGCCTCTATCTGTTCTGAAAGCATCATAGGATCAAATGGCTTGGGGATAACATCAATCGCGCCCAGCACTTTATACTGCTCAATCTCTTCTATCTGTACCTTTGCCGTCATAAAAAGCACCGGTGTCTCCTGCAACCCCTCCAGCTTTCGCAGCGCCTGCAATGTGGTAGGGCCATCCATGCCCGGCATCATCACATCCAGCAAGATCAAGTCCGGCTGAAATCTTACGATTGTTTCGAGTGCATCAGCCCCACAAACGGCTGTTTCAAGCTCAAAACCACCCACATCCTGCAAAACCAGCCGTGCAACGGCCATGATGTCCGGCTCATCCTCTACATAGAAAATTCTTTTCAGCTCCCGCATACCTTACTTCCTAAATTTAGCCTCTATCACCCTCTACCGCGCTCTTGTCTGAGAGCACGCTCATTACAGAGCTGAGCGCACGCTCCATAATCGGCACAGTATTTAAGATGCGTACATCCCAATTTCTTAACATCGTCGCTAACTCTTTTTCATCACAGCGGCGTACAATTTCGTGACGCCAGTTGGCAAAAATCAATTGTCTATCCACCTCGCCACGCCAGATCAAGCGGGCCTTGAGTAGATTTTCACCATCATCACTGAACTCCACCCAATCACCGACCTCCATTTTGGCAACCTGCTCATCATAATAATCAGAACTCTCAACACGACTCTCCTCATCGACAACTTCATCGTCGAGTACCGGCAGGTCGCCATTCATGCCAAAAAACTCGTCATCACTCTCATTAGCGGCATTTTTTATCTGGCTATGAATTCCACTCTCGTCAAGAATGATCTCCTCATACTCAACATCTTCCAGTTCACGCAGCAGATGTTGATGCAGTGGGTCAGTAATTTCCTCCACTGGCTCGTGCTGTTGAGAAACAGCCGCTGCAATCGCCGTTTCAGTCGTCGCACCCTCGCCACGCAAAGCACCGATATGACAATCACCCAGCTCATCAAACAGAGCGCCAATTTTCTTTTTATCCCAACCGGTCTGAGCCAGGCTTTCACCCAGCATTTTCACCAGGTGGGGGATCATACTGGCCAGATAGCTACGCTCCTCTGCTGAGACTTTTGGTGTGATTGACCACAATAGATCCTCCGTCAGCTGTAGGTGTATATGCCAACCGGGACTCTCTGGCCCTTCATCCAAATAAGTGTTGATCATCAATTCACGCCACACCTCATCCATAAAAGCTTGCAGCAAGTCGGGTATCGGGTGTTCTGGCACGCAAGAAGCGATCGCATCGTCCACTGCCTTAATATCACGGGCACGTTGCTCCTGGCGTTCAGCCTCTTCCAGCTGCTTATGCTGTGCCTCAAGGTAGGCCTGCTGCTCCTTGCGCATAAACTCACGAAAATCCTCCAAAACATCAGAAAAGAGTGACAAATCATCGCTAAACTCATTTACGATACGATTAACCAGCACCTCAATTTTCTCTTCCACCTTGGCACTGTCATCAACAATCGATGCCTGGGTAAACTCATTTAGCAGCTCTCGGGAGGGGTGCTGCTTATCACTGAAGAAGTTTTTATCAAGAATGGCCACCTTCAACATTGGGATCTGCAAGCGGGCAACCGTCGATTTCAGATGATCTGACAACTCTTTATCTTCATAGATAAAGTCAAAGATCATCTCAATCAGTTCAATCGCATTTCTCTCCTGGGTACCAATGGCGCTCCCCGGCAACATATCAGGCAGGCGCTTAAGCGCATCCAGCAATGAATCATCTAAAGGTAAGCCCTGCCCACCTTTTGGTTGCAGTTGACTCAAGGCGGCAATCACATCTTCGGATAGGTATTGGGTGGTTCCCATAGCTGACCCACCCCCACCCACGCTGCCGTGGTGAGCAACCCCTCCAACCTCAGCCTGCCCAGTATTCAACAAACCACACAGTTGATCAAATGAGGTATCGGCAGCCGGACTAGATGAACTACTGGTAGCTTTTTTTATCGCATTCAGGCTAGGAATAGCATCAGGAAACACCCCTTTATCAATGAGCAGGTTGTTAACCTCGTTATACATCCCCTGCAAGCTACCCATAACGTGCTGATCAAGCAATTTGTACAAAATCAATTTCACCTGAAGTGGCACCTCAAAAACCGTACAGGCGGACTGGAAAGAGTCGGTAATCATGCGTGGGGAGAGGGGCAGGTCTTCGGGTTGAAGCTCGGTTGTATTGAGTAAGTACGCATAGCGGTGAGCCAGCTCAGAGAGCGGTTGTGAAAAGTGGTGTTGTACCTTATTCACTAAAGATGAAATGGCAATCTGCTCTTCCAGGTCATCCGACTCAACCAGCGAAAGCTCAGATTCCTCGCCTTTGTTTGCCTTAATCGATACGACATGTTCATTACTTATACAGTCACAACGGGACTGGTAATTGCCGACAAAGTTTTCGGTGTAGGCGATCACAAAGGCCTCGCGACGAAGTCGGATCTCGCGCATCGCATCAAAATAGAGGGATTGAAGGGTATTGGTCTCTGCTTTTTGAGAAAATTCAAACAGGGCATCATCCAGCTGGTCATACAGTTTACGCATCAGCTCTAGCAACTGCTTCTGAGCCGTAGTACGACACTGAACCAGCAGCTCTGAGCGTGTCCGTAAATCTTCACTTTTTCCAACTGCCAAGTGCAGCGACTTTTTTGATGCCTTCATAGCTCTATGCCCCAATATAGATACTTTTAAGGTTATCGGACCCTACGCGTAAGCAATGAGGGGCATTGGGTAGAAAGTGTCGATTACCACACACAATTAAGTGAAATAGAGTAATCAAAGCGGCTAGCCCATATAGAGCCCACCATTCACATTAAGGGTCTGGCCGGTAATATAGCGACTGCGATCAGAGAGCAGAAAGCTCACCGCATCGGCAATCTCATCGGGCTGGCCTACCCGGTGCAGCGGGATCAGCTGATTCACTTTATCAATACCTGCCGGGGATGATATTTCCGCCTGGGTCATCTCGGTTTCTATTAAACCGGGTGCCACACAATTAACCCGAATCTGATCATCTGCGCCCAAACGGGCCAATGATTTACTCAGTGCGATAACACCCGCTTTGCTCACCGCATAATGGACTGCCAGGGTTCCCCCCAGCTGCCCACCCGAGGAGGAGATATTAACAATACTACCCGCACCCTTTTCACGCATAAGAGGCAACACCAGCTGCGCACAGATAAAGCTGCCTTTCAGGTTAATATCGAGCAGACGATCCCACTCTTGATCGGTCAGACTTTCAAAGGGTTTTTGTTGCAAGATACCGGCATTATTCACTAGCCCATAAACAGCATGGGGTAGCGCTTCAAGCGCCGCCAATGCCTTAACCACTGAGGCACGATCACTCACATCGACCTGAGTACAATAGAGGGCAGTCGCACCGCAAGAGAGCAACTCTGCCAACAAGGACTCAGCCGGTTTGCGCTGATGAAACCACAGCGCCAGTGCATAACCCTGCTCAGCCAGTTGACGCGCAATCGCTAAGCCAATGCCACGGGTTCCGCCCGTTACGATCACCAGTCGCTCTCTATTTTTTTCAGACTCCAGCACCGGCTACCCCCTGCCAAATGTTTTGCGAATATGGCGCAGCGGACGCAGACCATCCTGCGGATCTGCTCGCCAGTCTCGATCAACCTGCTCAACCAGCGCTGGCTCCTTGCGTGCCGAGCCATCCGCCGTAAAGGCACTGCGAATATCACGGATGAGTGGCGCAATCTTCTCTGGCAACCAGCAGTGCCCCGCGGCATACTCTTCGCCTTGCGTATCAAGGTCGAGATGAAACTCCACTATTTCCGCCCCCCAACGGTGCACAGCGCGTTGTAGCACCATGGGCGAAACCGTGTGATCAGACCAACCCACCGGGCAACCACAGCAATCACGCAGGGTCTGAATCGCCGCCAAATTGCACTGATCAATCGGTGTCGGGTAGCCCGAAACACAGTGCAACAAACTCAACTGTTGAGTATTACACTTGAACAGATCCACCGCATGTTTCACCTCATCCAGCGTTGCCATGCCTGTGGAGAGAACCACCGGTTTGGCTGTTTCAGCACACGCCACCAGTAACTCATCCCACAGCAGTTCATAGGAAGCTATTTTATAAAAATCGACATAGGGTTGCAGCTGTTCAACGGCTTGTAGATAAAAAGGAGTACAGGCAAACTGAATACTCTGCTGCTGGCACCGCTCCGCCAGAGCAGGCAGAAATGATAGTGGTAGCTCCCACTCTCGTCGCTGACGATGCTGCTCACTTGCTCGCAGCACTTCAGGGGAAAAAAGTTGGTCGATTTTAAACAGTTGAAACTTGACCGCATCACAACCCATTTCAGCGGCTTTATCGATAAACTGAAAACAGCGCTGCAGGTCGCCATGGTGGTTACTGGAGACTTCGGCGATAAAGAACGGCATCACAACAGCTCAACCCGCTGCAACAGCGGATCCATCACTGCAGCCACTGGTCGCGCTAAGGCATAGCGCTCCCGAGTTGCTACCGCCCGTTCGGTGAAGCCACCCTGGGATAACACCCGCTGTACCGTATCCAGCCACTCCCCATCCCGCTCGATAACATGGTGGTGCAGATCTGTTGTATAACGACATTGGTCTGTCATTAACAGCGAGTCGTTACAGATGTGGTAGTAGAGGCGTGTAACCGACTCGTGCTGCCAGTCGGGGTGCTGTTTAATATTCAGGGTTAACTTACTGCGGGCGATCAAATCTTCACGATGAAAGGGGGCGGTAAACTGCACGGTTGATAGCACCTTCAAACCACCTTGTTCTAGCGCATCCAGCACCTGGCGGCGGTAAGTGGTCATCGCACCGGTAAACAGTATATCAATATCCTTCTCCGCGTTACTGCGGTGTTCAACGGTAGCAAACGACTCACAATAGCCATGGGGCAAGTAGTCGACTACTTTATCTGGGAACGCTTGTTGATAGACCAGCTGCTGCTCATCCGAAACGTGCCAGATGGCAGAAAAGCGGGGCATCAAACGGATAAAATTTGTGTAGCGCATCTGCCAGAAATCCCGGCGCTGATTATGGTCAGATGCCCGCTGGTTTTCAGCGGCATCTTGGTAAATATCATTAAAGGTGTGGCCCGTCAAAAACTCCGTGGCAACCACAATCATTGCCGTGCCTGGGGTCCAGTTTGACTCTACTTTTTCTGCGAAAGCATCGTTAAAGCACTCAAGCACAATATTCATCTCTCCCGGGCAGAAGGCATACTCAATATCAGCACGGTGCCCCAACGACTCCAGAGCGTATTTCAAATAGAGAAAATAGTCCCCCACATGAATACCGAAATGACCGTGATTTTCGTATATTAATTTGAATTTCATAGTAGAAGTAGCCGCCACCTATTGTCACGGTCTGCTGGGAAAACAGACCAAATTTAAGCCAGTACAAAACAGATAAAAGCAGCGCCAGCTTACCATGAACTCATCTACCGACTAATGTTAATTAAAAATCTGCCGTAGAGAAATCTTCACCCAAAGTCTATAGTTTTTATTCACCCTAATCCCCAGCCGGAGTCCTATATGGAAAAAACACCAAAGTGCCCATTAACCAGTGTCAACGGTGCACCTATTGCGAATGACCAAACAAGCATTAGCGCGGGTGAGCATGGCCCCCTCACTTTCGACAATTTCCGTATGTTTGAAAAACTGGCGCATTTTAATCGAGAGCGTATCCCGGAGCGGGTAGTACACGCACGCGGTACCGGTGCTTATGGAACATTCACCCTAAGCAAGGATATGTCACAAAACACCATCGCAAAATTCCTACACAATGAAGGCAATAAAACCGATATTTTCGTGCGCTTTTCTACGGTTGGAGGGGGGCAGGACTCCAGCGACTACGCCCGTGACCCCCGCGGATTTGCCATCAAGTTTTACACCGAAGAGGGCAATTGGGACATGGTCGGCAACAACACCCCGGTCTTCTTTCTCCGTGACCCGATCAAGTTCCCCGATTTCGTTCACTCACAGAAAAAAAACCCGGCCACCAACCTGCCTGACCCGGCGGCAATGTTCGAGTTCTGGGCCAACACCCCGCAATCGCTGCATCAAATGACCATTCTGATGTCAGACCGCGGTATCCCCTACTCCTACCGGCACATGCACGGGTTCAGCTCCCACACCCTGAGCATGTGGAATGACAAGGGGGAGCGTATCTGGGTAAAGTGGCACTTCAAAACCAATCAGGGAATCAAAAATCTTACCAACGAAGAGGCGGCAAACATGCCATCTTTCGGTGCACAACAAGATCTAGTGGATGCAATCAATCGCGGTGATTTTCCCAGCTGGACAGTGAAGGTGCAGGTCATGAGCGAAGCACAGGCTCGCGACGGTCAAATGAACCCTTTTGACCTCACCAAAGTCTGGCCACACAGCGATTTCCCACTCATTGAGATCGGTCAAATGGAGTTAAACCGCAATGTTAAAAACTATTTCGCCGAAACCGAGCAGGCCGCCTTCAGCCCTGGCAATCTAGTACCCGGTCTTGGTGCATCACCTGACAAAATGCTACAGGCACGCCTGATGGCCTACCCGGATGCTCACCGCTACCGCATCGGTGCCAATGCCAACCAACTGCCGGTCAATTCACCTCGCTGCCCTTTTCACCACTATCAGCGTGATGGCGCAATGGCGGGTATGCCGCCCGCCTTTGGCAATGACAATAATCAAGGCAGTGGCGTCAACTTCTACCCAAATGACCAGATAACTGAGGGCGCCCCCGCACCACAGCCTGAAGTTGCAGAGCCACCACTTCCCCTTGAGAGTGAAGCGTGGGTAAAACCCCATGATACCCAGCAAGATGATAACTTCACCCAAGCCGGCACACTCTACCGCTTGATGTCCGATGAGCAAAAAAACCAGCTGGCGGGAAATATTGCGGGCGCACTGATTCATGCCAGTAGTCACTCACAGGAGCAGATGTTAGCGCAAATCAAAGCGGCAGATACCGATTATGCTGAGCGTGTCAAAACCGCGATGGCGGCTATAAGTTAAAACCCGTATAATTTATCGAATTATGCACAATCTTACCTCCTGGTTTCCACGGTCCTCCGTGGAAACCCATACCGTACAAAAGAGTAGTGCCGCGTGCGCCCCCTCGCGTGAGCATGGAAACAAGGAGCCGCCAGATAGGCCTAAGGGTTAGGGTTATTGGTTCAACCCGAACAGGACAGTCATGACCACTTATGAAGTTATGCGACATCATTGGGCAAAAGCTTTATTACTCATCGCAACTATACTGCTTTTCACTCCCAATATCAGCGGTCAGTTTAATGATTACCAGGTGGCGATCTGGAACCTGGGTCATATCGGATATTTTTTCCTGCTGACCGCCTCTCTATTACCCTACCTGCAACGACATTTCTCATCATTAACCTCTCGCATAGCCGTGGCGCTGCTGATTACGCTGCTTCTCAGTGTGGTTATTGAGGCCGTTCAGCTAATAATAGGCCGGCAGGCTTCCGTCGATGATCTACTCAATAACTTATTGGGTTCTTTACTGGCACTCTCTATTTTCCAACTCAGATTACGCTTGAACAGCCGTATGAAGTTAGGCCTGATATCGCTGCTCACGCTGTTACTGATCTGCTCTTTAACCCCATTGCTGTCGATCACTGCCGACACACTCATTGCGCATCACAAACACCCCATTATTGCCGACTTTGAGACCCCCTTTGAACAATCGAGATGGGACAGCAAACGACCACTAAAGATTGTCCAACATGAATCAAAACAGCTACGCGTTCATATCAGCTCAACAGATAAACACCCAGGATTCACTCTCACCCCGAGGGTAAGTGACTGGCGCGGTTACGCCTTTTTGCAGTTTGAAATTTACAATAGTGGCGATCAAACATGGCCGCTCTATTTTCGCATCAACGACAATTTACACCATGAAAATGGCCAACACTATAACGACCGATACAACACACAAATGCCACTCAAGCCAGGCTGGAATCAGTTTCAGATCAACCTGCAACAGGTCAAGCAAGCGCCCGCCAAACGTGCCATGGAGATGGCGCGCATTGCTAATGTAACCTTCTTTTTCATGGACAGCGCCCCTCTAAAAACCATCCGCCTAGATAACCTTGTTTTGTTGAGCTTAAAAGATGAATACGCTGAGTAGTTACAATAGTGTTATGAAAAAACATCGATAGGGTTATTTCTGGCCCAGCTCTCTCTGCGAATTTTCTGTGCCGCCTGTGCCTGCTGCTGATAAAACGGCAAGCGTGCCAGTGCATCATCAATCGCCATTAATATCGATGTTTGATCCCATTTTTCAAACATCGGGAAATCCAGATTATGCCGATCCATCCACAGTGCCATTTTACTCTGTCGGGGAATAATGCAGATTTTCCCCAGATAGAGCGCATCATCAAAAATTCCTGACATAATGTGGCGATAACGAGGACTGTATGGCAGTAACATCAGGTCGGATTGCGCGACTAACGAACAATACTCACGACAACTTAACAATCCATTATAAATAGATACCTTGCCACGCGGCTCCAGAAGTTCATGCTGCTGGCGCTGAATATCCGTCATATTGCCTGCTGCAAAGCGATTACCTAGTTGCACCGTGAAGGTGATGTTGTCGTGTTGCTGCAAAACACCGTCGACAATACCTGCCAGTAGGTGCTGACCTTTATTCACACCGTTCCCTCCCAAACCCCCCGAGCCTAAACAGGCGATATTGGTTATCCCGGATGGGGTGGGATGGTCACTATCCAGATCCTCTCCCGGATAGAGTGAATGCAGATAGATAAAGCGCAAACCGGGCTTTTGCGCCAGGTCGATAAAATTCCGGTTTGGAAATGGCTCTTCATAGAAAATACGAAAGCGCTCGACCTCCCCTTCGGGAATGCTCTCAAAGAGATAGCGGTACATGGAGCGCTTCACCTCATTGGGCACTACTGTCTCATCCAGTGCGGCAAAGGAGTCATCACTGAGTGGCAGGCCATGACGCCGAATATCGCGGGCAAGGGTATCATCCACCTCTGAGCTGATATGTGCGTAGAGGCCAAACCGACATTTTGTTTTATCAATCAGCTCCCGCAGCCATTGCCCATAGGCGACCACACACTCGGCAGTCATTGAGGTGAGAAACACAATATCGTCATCTTTGAATAACGACGGCTCAAGCCTCTGCAACGCCTGATAACTCTGCATATTGCTCGCACCCAGTACAGTACAGTAATGCCCGTTGAGCGTGGGCAGCTCAACACCGCCAAAAGTGGCAACCACCTCGACACCGGTCGGCATCAACAAGGGGTCAAAATCAAGAGAGCAATAACTGACCATCTGGTAACCCCTGGATTGGCACAGGTTCCAGAGCGCCACATGCTGGCTCAAATAGTGCCCACCCTGATCAACCAGCAGTGGGTCTATTACATGGAGTGTTGGCATATTTTAACCGATATATTTTTTAATTAACTTCACTTTGACCTCCTCCACATACCGTCCAGCGACGATCGGTGAGTCCTCTTCCTGTAATAATCTCTTCAAATCGGCCAGAGCCGTTCCAAACGGAACGCCATACAGCTCACCCTGACACTCAATAATCCGGTGATCAAGAAATTGATTATCCCTGATAATAGGCGGCCATTCTGGTGCTTCGTCCACCACTAGGCTTCGTCGCCGGTATCGGTCAATATTCGAAGAGAAAACGGCCGCTTTCAGGCTGCATTTATACCCGAAAAGTGCTGTAAAATCAGTAGGCAACGCATTGAACGCACAATAGTTATCTGCAGAAAAGTGTTCTTTATAACGACCACATAACCCCTTGTAGTGCGTCTCACTCGATGAGAGCAACAGTTGACTGGCAAACTCAACCGGTGAGCCGGGAATATGCAATTTCAACTGAAGTGACCAGATCAATTGATAAAGTAGCGTGTCGTCACCACCTCGATGAGAGCCGACACACTCTTCAAATGAGACCGGAATTACATTGGGAAATGATAACCAAGGGATATATTGAACAATACGATCCCGTATAGTACCCAGCAGGTATGGGTCATTGATCAACAGCGACAATCGTTTTTCGAATGATTTCCCGGTAAAATAGTTATAAAAAGCGCTGTTACCTTTTTTAGGATAATAACTCACCTCGGAGATAACGACATCAGCAGGATTTCTATAGATGAATAGTGCCGGAGAGTAGATAAAGGGGTGATCCCTTAAGCCAAAGTCGCCCTTATAAACGCTCTCAATAAAGAAGTTTTTTGCAGTCGTATGAGCATTATTGTGCTCCACATAGTGCCACTCCCCCCCTTTCGGCTTTTCAGGTGAAGCACCTCGCGCTACATACCCAAACACCTTGGCAAGCGCCATCAACAAGTGTGTGCCCGACTTTGGAATACCAATCAGATAGAGTGGCCTTTTTTTATAATACGAACCCGTTACGGGCGCAATAATAGTCTTCCCCGTTTTATCAATATAGGTATGCAGCGCCTCCGCAAGCGAGGTCGTGGTATCAAAGCAGAGGAGATCCAAATCAGAATATGCGCACTCATCAACCAAAATCGTTATATCATCCCAACCGGATACTTCATCCAACAGGTGTGAGTAAACCTCTCCACTACCCCGCAATAAAAGCACCACAGGCTTATCAAGGCGCTTCATCTGTTCTCTAATTTCACCCCGCAACGATGCGACTGTGTACTCTTCAACAAAAATCAATCGATTATTCATAGCAAAACACCTACACCCGATGGAATCGGTTAAAAAATAGCATCAAAAAGAAGATCGAACCGTTGTGAATAAAAATCAGCTAATACCTTGTTATTTAACGCGTTGAAGGGCTCTCTATATTCATTCCGAACATTGATAAGCCGTACCCTCCAGCCATCAACATCTTGCTCTTTACCCGCCTCATAAACCTCGTCAATAAAGTGATTTACAAATAACATCACCTCTTCGATATGCTCTGAAAACCCCTCCAAAACATCGCTATCAGAAAAATTTGCACGTTCAATACAACTAAAATTCTTGCGGGGGAATCGCTCAAAATTATGAGCTGTTTTTGTGATATTGGATTTATTCCAGTTAAAAATTTGTAGATTCCGATCCTCTAACCCCTCCGTCAACACCTCACCTTTTGCCAACGCTTCACTTATTTTACGCTGAAATGGGCTGTAGTTCCGCTCATCAAACAGGGCAATAGGCGCATAACCAAATTCAGCCATATACAGGTCGACACCATGCCCCTTGAACTGTTCTAGGTGTTCATTTGTGAGGAAATATCGCCAATCATCAACCACCCCCCTCCGTTTACTTTTCCTAAAATTATACTGATGTTTTCCAGTCAGATTCTTATAGGCTATTTTATCCCACAACCTCTGAGCCTGATCAACAGAGAGAAAGATCCCATGACAGCGGGCAATATCAACAATATTTAATGCCGGATTTTGAATGATATCTTCCCAACGGAACAGATTGAAAGCATCCCGAACAAGACAGAACTCCTCCAAATATGAGCAAGCATGTGACATCAAGCCATCTACCATCGCCATATCAGTGAGACGAAACCGAGCAAATTTATCCCTTAAGTCACCCTCATCACCGATGAATCGATCGATGTACTCCCCAGTGATGGCATTAATTGAGAATGCAGCCGAATAGAGTGCACCCAGTGGGTTGCGCATTGAGGCGAAAGGTATGCAATCCGAAAACTCGGGGTCATTCACCCAGCGAGAAGGGCTATAGTGAGAGTGAATTCTATCGTGATAATGGAGCGTTTTCTTGGGCAGATAGATTAACAGTGTGAAGTCACCAACACCTTTAACGCCGATA
Organism: Gammaproteobacteria bacterium; assembly: GCA_021647245.1. Classification (NCBI taxonomy): domain Bacteria; kingdom Pseudomonadati; phylum Pseudomonadota; class Gammaproteobacteria; species Gammaproteobacteria bacterium. The sequence continues at coordinate 36,049 of JAKIVC010000017.1, read as the reverse complement.
TACTTTCTGACACAGGCTTGCTCACCATCCAACCAGCGAGGGCCACCCAGCAACTGACGAAATGTCTGGTTATAGATGATGTCACCCGCCACGTACCTCTTTTCTAGAAAAGAGATAATTTTGAGCTGTAGATACTCACCCAGCAGTGGCAATAAAATATTGACTGAACGCTGTACACCCTCATCAACCTGATACGGGGGTCTACCCAACTCACCCAATATACTCAACAGAAGTGCAAAACCGGTGCGTGGAGCACCCACAACCATGCTCTTTGCCTCAGGCGATGCACTAACACCTTTATCAACCATAATCTATCCACCTGGAGCGGTTGGCACACACATTTTGCCCCGCCATAAATAAAAAATTCGAGTTTAACCGGTCAATTGATTTTCAACCCGTTATTCAGAAGGTTCCAATGGAGATCTCTTCTACGAGAGCTGCCTCGACTATTAAAGGTCTATTTGGTGCGAGTGACTATAGATTCCCATAACAACTGTTTCTAATCATGATATACCCTTTCATCAGCTCGGTAATACCATCACCCAAAGAGTAGGTTGGCTCAAAATCTGTTTTTTCAATCTTCTGATTGGAGACGATGTAGTTGCGCTGATCCGGATCTTTTCCTTCACCCGCCTCGACAAAGACAAATTCGGGGATCTGTTTTTTAATCGCCTCACACAGCTCCCACTTGGAGATATTGGCATTGGAGAGTCCCACATTAAAGATCTCACCCTTCATGGCATCAAAATGATCGATACCGTGCAGAAACACCCGGCTCACATCACGCACATGGATGTAGTTACGTTTGAAGTGGCTCTCAAACAGCACCACTGCTCGGTCGTATACGGCGCGGTAGACAAAGTCATTCACTAGCAGATCGGTACGCATGCGGGGGGCCATGCCAAAAACGGTGGCGAGGCGAAAGCTGATGGCGTTGTCGTGTGCCAACAGCCGTTGCTCCACCTCAACCTTCTCCCGTGCATAGTGGGAGATGGGATTCAGAGGCGAGTTTTCGTCACAGTGGTTGTTCTCATCACCACTGCCGTAGGCGCTATTGGTGGTGGGCATCAATACTCGCTGTTCGAGTGAGAGGCGCGCCATCATCGCAAAAATAGCATCGCGGTTGGTTGTGGTTGCCCCCACCGGATCTTTATTGCATAGCGGCGCACCCACCAGTGCCGCCAACGGGATGATGATATCCGCCTGCGCAAGCAGTGGATTCACGATGCCAGCGCTACGCACATCACCCTTAACCACGGTGAAACCGGGATTGATGCAGAGCTGTGCCAGGCTATTCTGGCGAAACATAAAGTTATCCAATACGGTGACTTTATGCCCCTGCGCTAACAGCTCCGGCAGCAGAATTGACCCCAGATAACCGGCACCGCCAGTCACTAATATATTAAACCCCATCGCCTCTCACCTCTATTTCGGGTTAATCACGTTGGCGGCCCGCGCATAATCGGCGGGCACTCCAATATCAATAAATGTGGCCTCACTGGGAAAGCCAAAGCAGCGCAAACCCTCGCCGACCCCTCGCTCAAGAAGATCCATCTCCAGTGAACATTTTTGTTCACCCCGCACCCGCCACGCTCTCTGGCAGCCAGCTGCAATCAGATAGGCTCCGCCATTGATGTAGTCACCCGATTCACCCCGTGATGAAAAGTTGACGATGCGCTGAGACCCATCAAGATCTATGCCACCGTAACGCCCTGCCCCCTCTCCTTGGCGAAGTGCAAGGGTGACATCGGCCTGCTTCGTTTGGTGCAGGCGCATCATCGGTGCAAGATCGAGCGGAAACCAGGTATCACCGTTCACCACCAGCACCGTCTCATTCTGCTCACACTGTTGCAGTGCCAGCAGCAGGCCACCACCGGTGCCCATCGGGGACTCTTCTATTCCATAGTCAATTTCAACATCACCATAGCGGTTGCCAAGGTGCTGGATAATCTGCTCTTTTTGATACCCCACCGAGAGCACTACCCGTTGAATACCCTGCCCCATAAGGTATTCAATTTGATACTCCAGAAAAGGCCGCCCCGCGACCAGTGCCATCGGTTTGGGTCGATCTGAGACGACCGATCTTAAGCGACTGCCCAGCCCACCGGCCAAAATAATCGCCTCACTGAGCACGTGCCGTTCAGCACTCACTCAGTACCTGCCTGAGCCGCGCCAGCTGGGGTTGAATATCGTGGGGGTGATTACCAACAAAGAAGCCGTGATCATGGGCGTGATCCGCATGGGGAGTGCTGCCGCCCACCACATCGTAGTCAAAGTATTTAATCACATCATGGCGCAGGAAGTTGCCGCCGGTAATCATGCGAAAACCGATATCAGCGGCACGCAGTTTTTTAAATATTCCAGCGCGGGTTAAGCCGCTCTCGGGGTGAATTTGCAGGGTAAATGCGAACCAGGAGCTCTCGCCATTTTCGCGCTGTAAAATAAAGCGCTCATCATCACCGAACAGCATTTGAAACTGCTCAGCATTTTTTCGCCGCAGCCGTAGCATTCCATCCAGCTTCTTCAACTGTTCGACACCAATCGCGCCGCTCATCTCCAGCGGGCGGGCATTAAACCCGGGCAGAATAAATCGATACGCCTCCTCAAATTCATCATCACTTCGGTCACACAGTGGCGTATCTTGGGGAAGGTCGCGCACCCAGCCGTGGGCACGCAGCGAAAGTGCCAGATGGTACAGCTCGTGATCATCAGTGAGAATCATCCCCCCTTCCATGGTGGCAATATGGTGAGAAAAGAAGGTGCTATAGGTATTAATATCACCCAACGTGCCGCAAGTTTGGCCATTCAGCGTTGCCCCCATGGATTCGCAATTATCTTCAAAAAAGTAGAGGTTATGCTGGTCACAAAATGCTCTCATCACATCCAGTGCCGCCGGATTACCCAGAATGCTCACCCCGACCACCATACGAGTTTGAGGTGTCAAGGCCGCTTCTAGCTGGCTGACATCCATATTAAGGGTATCGCGTTCTACGTCCACAAAGCGTAATTTAAGGCCATATTGCTGCAATGGATAGTAGGTGGTCGCCCAAGAGATGGCTGGCACGATCACCTCATCTCCACGCTGTAACGGGCGCTCTTTTTTATGACACAGCGCCGCAACGCCCACCAGATTAGCGGCGGAGCCGGAGCTGACCATCACAGCATGTTTTGTACCCATTTTGGCGGCGAAATCCTGCTCAAACCGTTTCACCTGATCACCCATGGTGAAGCGATCCCGGGCGATCACCCGCTGGATCGCCTGCAACTCTTCATCACCCCACGAACTACTCGCTAACTCATAAAACATCGCACTCATTCCAATACCGTTATTTGTCTACTAGCTCGAGAATGGCCGCAACCATTGTCTCTTCTGATGGATAGTAGAGTTGCTCCAGGGTGTGGCCCGCCGGGGTCGGCAGGTCTGGAAGACCGATTCGCTTAATGGGCGCTTTCAAAATTTGTGGGCAGTTTTCGGCAATCACGCAGCCGATCTCGGCACAAGCGCCTCCCATGGCCCAGCCAGTATCGACTATCAAGGCGCGACCGGTTTTTTTAACCGACTCCAAAATAATCTCATGATCAAGCGGTTTAAGGGTACGAAGATCCACCGCATCGGCACTAATCCCCTGCTCTTTAAGTGATGCCAGCGCCTGTTGTGCCAGTGCCAGTGCATGGGATGTGCCGATAATTGAGAGGTCTGTGCCACGCTCACGGTAAACCCCTTTGCCAATCGGCACCTTATAGATCCCTTCGGGTACCGCTCCCTGCTGCTTCATCAGCCAGCGATGTTCAAAGATTAATACCGGGTTATTATCGGCAATGGCGGCCAGCATCAACCCTTTCGCATCATAGGGCGTACTGGGCATCACGATCTTCAAGCCCGGCACACTCATCAGCAGCCCCTGAATCGCTTGAGAGTGTTGCGCCCCGGAGCCCCAACCGCGCCCGATAGCAGACCAGATCACCATCGGCACCCGGCTCAGGCCGTTATCCATATAGTGTATTTTCGAGGCGTGGTTAACAATCTGGTTAAACGCCAATAGCAGAAAATCGGGGCGGTTATGGCAGTAGACTGGCCGTAAGCCGTGCATAGCCGCTCCGGTGCAAATGCCAGTCAACCCCTCTTCCGAAAGCGGAGTATCAAAGACTCTGGGAGAGCCAAACTGTTCGGCCAGCCCTTTAGTGACGCCAAACATGGAGGAGGGGTCATCCACCCCCTGCCCCAATAGAAATACATGAGGGTCCAGTGCCATGGCCAGGGTGAGCGCTTCATTCAGCGCCTCGGTATAACTCAGCTCACGCGCCGCGCCCGGCGCGGTAGTATGAGACGGTTGTGACTTAATAAATGCTTCAGCCCAGGGCATAATTTACCTCGATTTCAATCACAATAGGCATGGGTGTAGAGATCCTCTTTGCGGGGGTTCGGGCTCTTCTCAGCATGTAAAAATGCCTCGCTAATTTCGTCGCTGATTTGCTGCTCCATGGCGGCTCGCTGCAGTGCATTCAGCACCCCTTGCTGTTGCAGGAAATCAGCATACCCCTCCACCGGGCAATGTTTCTGCCAATAAGCCACTTCCGCCGGATCCCGGTATCCGGTATGGCTATCGTCACCAGCACCGCCGTGTCCACGCCAGCGGTAAACCTCGGCTTCAATAAAACTGGGACCTTCACCGCGTCGTGCCCGGGCTACCGCATCGGCAACAGCCTCATTCACCTTTAACACATTTGAGCCATCTACTTGAACACTGTGCAGACCAAATGCGGCGGCTTTTTTATAAATAGCCACACCGGCTGGCTGCCTCTCCTCAAGTGGCGTACAGACCGAGAAGAAGTTATTTTCGCAAAAATAGATAATCGGCAATTTTTTCAGTGCCGCAAAGTTGAGACTCTCCCAAACGGCACCCTCTTCGGTGGCCGCATCACCCAGAAAAACACAGCTGACATAATCATCTCCCCGCAGCTGCGCACTCAACGCCGCACCGGTAGCAATCGGCACCGCACCGGCCACAATCGCCGATGAGCCGGCCATGCCTACCGATTTATCCAGAAGATGCATAGAACCACCACGGGAGCCGGCACAACCATTCAACCGACAAAAGAACTCCGACAACATCCCTTTAAGGTCGCCCCCCTTGGCCAGATAAGCGCCGTGTGTGCGGTGCCCGCAATAGAGGATGTCACTCTCCCTCAATGCACTGCACGCGCCAACCGAAGCCGCTTCCTGACCAATCACTAGGTGAATCGGTGTCTTCATCTGATCTTCATGATATTTTCCCTCAATCGCCTCTTCGATGCGTCGAATGCGTAACATGCTGTAAAGAAGCCGAGTCAAAAAGTCAGCATCATGACGCTCAACAAACTCATCACAACTGTCAAAATCACTCCCCTGGTAGGGAAAATTAATCACCATTAATCTCCTTTTAATCACACATCGGGGCAGGCTTTAGCCTGCGATTAACTGCTGTTCACGAAACCACGCAACACTCTTCACAATCCCCTCTTCCAGGGAGATTTGGCGCTGCCAACCCAACTGCTGTAGGCGGGTGCCATCCAGCACCTTTTCCGGTGCGCCATCCGGCTTTGAGCTATCCCACACCAAAGTGCCTGAAAAACCAACCACTGCGGCAATTTTTGTGGCCAGAGCGGCGATGCTCACCCCTTCGCCATAGCCAATATTATAGGGCGGCTGCAATATCTCCGGGGGCTGTTTTAATATCAACACAATCGCCGCCACCACATCATCCACATGAATAAATTCACGCACCGGCCGCCCACTGCCCCAGAGGGTAATGGTCTCTTTTTTGTCCTGTTTCGCCTGTATGAAACGGCTGATTAAAGCCGGTAAAACATGCCCTGAGGCGGGGTCAAAGTTATCCTTGGGGCCATAAATGGTATTTGGAATCAGCGGGATAAAACGGTTGCAACCATCTTGCCGGTTAAATGCCAAACACATCTGCAAGCCCGCTAGCTTTGCCACTGCATACGCCTGGCTGGTCGACTCCAGAGGCCCCGTCAGCAGTTGAGACTCCGCCATTGGCTGGTGCGTTTGCTGTGGATACATACAGGAGGAGGCGAGAAAAATAAAATGCGCCACACCATGACGGCGAGCGGCCACCATCAGGTTGAGCTGCAAGGTTAAGTTATCACTGATAAAGTCTCCGGGGTAATCCCTGTTTTCGATAATGCCGCCCACCACACCCGCCGCCATAATCACCACCTGCGGCTTTTCGCGGGCGAAAAAATCATCCACATGCTGCTGATTACGCAAATCAAGGGCTGCGCGTGGCACTGTGAGCAGTGTCACATTGCGGTTTTTTGCCAACTGCTCAACCAGCGCAGAACCCACCATGCCGGTGTGGCCCGGAATATAGACCCGCTTGCCATCGAGAGACACTTCTAACCCAACCCATTGGGTTGATAGAGGACGATTTTAGAGCCACTACTATCAAAGCGAACCGGCACATAAATCAGCTGCTGCAACGCCTCACGCACCCTGCTTTGTAACTCAGGCCGTACAAACAGCAACAAGAAGCCACCACCACCGGCACCCAACAATTTGCCCCCCAGCGCCCCGGCCTGTTTTGCCGTGTGATAGAGTTCATCGATCATCGGGTTACTCACTTTGTGGGAGAGCTGGCGTTTGAGCTGCCAACTCTGATCCAGCAGCTTGCCAAATTCACCGATATCACCCGGGTCATTTGTCAGGATAGCCAGCGCCTCATCCACCATCGCACCCATCGCCTTAAGCTCGTCCACGCGTTTGTGCAGATTATCAATTTTGGATTTGGCAATATCGGGAGCGTTACGTTGCAAGCCGGTAAAGAAGAGCATGAGGTGATCTTGCAGCTCATCCCGGCGCTGGCTACTCAGTATCACCGGCTCTGCACTAAAGTGGCCATCCTGAAAAAAACGAATACGATTAAAACCGCCCAGCGCAGCGGTGATTTGGTCCTGCGAACCCACATGCTCACCGATAAGCTGCTGCTCCACATGGATCGCCTGACGCGCCAGCTCTTCCTGCGAAATGTGTTGCCCTTTCAACGCCGAAACAGCATGCAGCAGCCCCACGGTAAAACTGGAGCTGGAACCCAGCCCGGAGCGTGCAGGTAGATCACCATCATGGTGTATCTCCAGCCCCTTGTAACACTGTTGATAGCCGAGCACGGCACGCACCGCCGGGTGTTGAATTTCAGAGATCTCTTTTACATTCTCGATATTCGAATAGACAATTCGATATTTATGATCAAAAAAGGGCGGCAAATAGCGACAACTGATATAGCAATATTTATCAATCCCCGCTGCCAGAACACTCCCACCATACTGGTGATACCAGTCGGGATAATCGGTGCCGCCACCAAAAAATGAGATCCTGAAAGGTGTTTTGCTTATAATCATTATTCAGCCAAATCGCTATCTGTAAATTTTTCGTTTAAGCGGCACCGCCGCCATCTCTTTAATATGCGAACACACCTCTGGGCCAAATTTTTCTCCTAGCTGGGCGAGGTAGCCCTCATCCGAATAGTAACGCTGAAAGGCTTCATCTCTAAAACGCAGCACTTGCGCAGCACTCAGTGTTTGGGTTGCCAGCGGCAGGCAGTCATAACTGTGCTGTGAGTAGCCAACCCAGCTTTCCGGCAGTGCCGGGCCGTGTGCTTTTGCCTGCCTGTAAAGTGGCGAGCCAGGATAGGCCATAGCACTGTAAAAATTGGCAAATTCACATCGCGCCTCCAGCGCCAGCACCAAGGTTTGTTGCATACTCTGTTCGGTATCGTTCGGCAGGCCAAAGATGTAGTTGCCGATAACATGAATACCCGCTTGCTGAATCCGGCGCACGGTGTCGATAATATCCACATCACCAAAACGCCCCTTCTCCACACCATCGCGCACCTGCTTACTGGCCGACTCTATCCCCAGCGCTAGCCAGCGAAAACCCGCTCTGAAGAGTTTATCCAGATACTCATCTTTAACAGTATCTACCCGAGCATAGGCCCAAATATTGAGGTCGTAGCCCCGCTCAATCAGCCGATCACAAATTTCGAGAACATGCCGGGCATTGAGTACAAACATCTCATCCGAGATTTTTATATTTTTAATCCCATACTCGTTCACTAAAACATCAATTTGCCTGACCACCGTTTCCGGTGACCACATACGGTAGGCGGGCTTGCCAAAAGGGGCGTTGATGCAACAGAAAGAGCATTTATAGGGACAGCCTAATGAGGTATAAAGAGAGGCGTAGGGTTGCCGTTTATCAATATGATCAAAACAGTGCCAGTTGTGGGCACGGTACGCCGACATCGGCAACAGATCCCAGGCGGGCATTGGCATCTCGCTATCCAGATCCACCATTAAAGGGCCCGATTCGGTACAGAGAATTTCATCACCTTCCCGGTACCATAAGTTAGGAACAGCGCTGTAATCGGCCACGTCTCCAGCGAGTTGAGCATGGAGAGCGTAGATCGTTTGCGGCCCCTCCTGGTCACAGACAAACTCCACCGCCTCTTGCTCCATCGTCAAGCGGGGCAGTGCTGCGGGGTGAGTGCCGGTCAGCAGTATCGGCGTTGTCATCGTGCGCGCTTTGAGAGCACGGCACAACTCACCCACAATCGTCATATTTTGCGTCGATGCAGAGGGTTGGAAACCATACACCGGAATCACAATCAGCGTTGCCTGATACTGCCGTTCAACCAGCGCCACCACCTCATCAATACCCAGATTAAAGACCGGTGCATCAATAATATCGGTGGTTAACCCTTTGCCACGCACATAGCCTGCAAAGTGGGCCGCTAAGATGGGTGGCTCTACCGCCGAGAGGTTTGCCCCCAGCCCTTGATAGAGTGAGGCTCTTGACCCTGAATTAATAAAGAGGACATCCACCACCTGGCGAGGTTCAGACTCAGCTTGATTACAGATTTTCATACGCCTTCTCCACCCCACGACAAAACAGCCCCTTCAATCCAGGGGGATTGGTCTCCATCGGCCACATAATAGGCCGCAAACAGACGATTACCCGCCAGCGCAACCACATCACCATAACCACCATTATAAAGAGCCCCAGAGTAGTCACGACTGATTGCTGCATTGACCCACTGATCACTGCCCTCAACTCTATAAGCAAAACCGATGCCGTGTGTCGATGGCGACAACTCACGATAGATTGCAACCACGCCACCCGCCACCGCGCAGAGCATCGGTGCGTGCCCCCGCAAGCCACTATCGGTTAATTCGCTCCAGCTAAAGCCATCATCTTCTGAGTAGAGCTGCCACAAAATTGACGGTTTGTGGTTATCTCGCATCAATGCCAGCCACCGTTTGCCACCCAAATTGAGCATAGAATATTCATTTAAATACTTTTCGAGGAGATCAGAATCGGCCAACACCGCACGCAGCTGCCAATCTACACCCCCATTATAAGAGTGAAAAAGCAGCGGTGAGGTGATGCCGCTCTTACTCAAGCCACCATAAGCGGGCAACAGAAGTGCGCCATCAGCTGCGCGGACAAGGTGCCCATACGATGCCGACAAACAGGGTTGCAGCGACGACAGGGCACGCCTATCGACTTCACGCAAACTTGGTGGCGTTTCACCTTGAGATAGCCGGCTGAAAAAAACCTTATTATAAAAATCTTGCCGGTAGTGGCGGGATTGAAGGTAGAGCTCATCATCCACAGCCGAGAGAATCGCATCGATCTCCCAACGCTCACCCGTAACAGAATCAAGCCTTACCGACGGCCACTGCTCTAAACTTTCTGCCGTGGTCTTATAGAGTGAAACCACCCCGGCGCGACCGTGGGGTTCATCCTCATCAACCGTGGCAACCCGTACCGCCATAAACAGCTCACCCGCCACGACTGCCAATGTAGGAAAGGAGTAATAAAACCCAGGTTTTTTCGGAATAAGGGGAAACCGCTTGAGTACCTTGAGCATTAATCCACCGTTAATATCTCATCCGCCGCCATCGATAGCTGCTCAATAACAAATTGAATATCGGCATCCACCATAGAAGGGTAGATCGGCAGAGAGAGTATGCGTTGGTAGCTCTGTTCAGCGACCGGGCAGAGCACGCTTTCTGACTCAATATATGCGCGGTAATAGCGGTTACAGTAAACGGGGCGATAATGAACATTCACCCCAATCCCCACCGATCTCAATCTTTTGTAGAGCGCCAGCCGGTGTTGCTGATCAAAAACATCATGCAGCTTGATAACAAACAGGTGATAAGCGTGTTTCACCCCACCACGAACCGCCAGTGGAGAGAAACCGCTACACTCCGAGAAACCATCAAAATAACGACGCGCAATCTCCGCTCTTCTCCGAGTAAACTCATCCAAACGCTTTAACTGGCTTAGCCCCAGTGCCGATTGAATATCCGTCAAGCGGTAGTTGTAGCCCAGCTCGACCATCTCATACTCCCAGCTCTCCAGCGCTGCTCGCTGATTATGGTCTTTATCGATGCCGTGGTTACGAAAGCGCACCATTCGCTCAGCATAAAGCGGGTTATGGGTCATCACCATCCCCCCTTCACCGGCAGTGATCGGTTTTACCGGGTGAAAGCTAAAAATGGAGAGATCGGCCAGTGCCCCCACGGGAGTTTCGTTTAATTCAGCACCCAGGCTGTGGCAGGCATCTGCCAGTAGAACCAGATCATGCCGATCGGCAATGACCCTCAAAGCCGGGTAATCTGCGGGTTGCCCCGCGTAATCGACAGCAATAACAGCCCGGGTAGCCGCCGTTATTTTCTGCTGAACTTTTTGTGGGTCGAGCAGCAGGGTATCGGGTGACACATCTGCAAAAACGGGTGTCGCACCGCAATAGAGCACCGCATTAGCCGTGGCTACAAAGGTGATAGGGGGAACGATAACCTCATCACCCGGCCCGATACCGATAGCAACCAGTGCCGCATGCAGCGCCGCCGTTCCACTACTGAGTGCCACCGCATGGGGCATTGCCACCCTGCGCGCAATCGCATTTTCAAACAGAGAAACCATCGGCCCAGTGGTCAAATAGTCGCTGCGCAGCACCTCACACACCGCCTCAATATCACGCTCATCTATCGATTGTTTAGCGTAGGGAATCATGACAGCGGCTTATTCAGCTCAATCAACTCAGCAACGGTTAAAAAGCGCCCATTCAATGCAGAGTTATACTCAAACCCCTCAACCACCGGCACCCCAACCTCACCCATCTCATTATGGGCATAATCCATCGAGCGGTTATAAAAGCGTATCGCCGGTTTAATTAAAAAGTGATCCTTAAACTCCAGTGTCAGGTGCGAATCATCCACCGGGCACATCACCTCATGCAATTTTTCACCCGGACGAATGCCAATCACTTTGGTTGGAAAATCGGGGGCAATCGATTGGGCCAGATCCAATATACGAACCGAAGGGATTTTAGGCACAAAAATTTCGCCACCCAGCATGCGTTTAAAGCTCATCATCACAAAATCTGCCGCCTCAGGAAGGGTGATCCAAAAGCGGGTCATGCGCTCATCAGTAATCGGCAGCGCATCACACCCCTCCTGCAACAAGCGCTGAAAATGGGGAACCACCGAGCCTCGAGAGCAAACAACATTACCATAGCGCACCACGCTAAAGCGGGTCGGCAGAGAGCCCACCATATTATTCGCCGCCACAAAAAGCTTATCTGAGGCGAGCTTGGTCGCCCCATAGAGATTGGCCGGGTTGACTGCTTTATCCGTTGAGAGCGCGATCACCTTCTCAACACCCGTATGCAGCGCCGCCTTAATTACATTCTCAGCGCCATAGATATTGGTTTTCACACACTCCATCGGGTTATATTCAGCCGCAGGCACCTGTTTGAGCGCCGCAGCATGTATAACCAGCTCGATGCCGCGCATCGCCTGCTCCAGACGGTCCCGATCACGCACATCACCAATAAAGTAACGCATACAGGGCTGATCAAACTCCCGTTGCATCTCCGACTGCTTAAGCTCATCACGGGAGTAGACGACCACACGCCGCGGCTGGTACTTATCCAGCAACATGCGGATAAACATCTTGCCAAACGAGCCAGTACCCCCGGTTATTAGTAACGATTTATTATCAAGCACACTGTCCCCTGGTCAGTTTTTCTTATGCCAAGCAACATATCATCAAGCACCCACCGATTCAAACCGCGTTAACTCAGCAGAGGGAGAAGAAATACAGTTGCACAGCAACCAAACATGTATATACTTACATGCATGTTCATTCATACATATACGTGAGAGCCATGGAAAATCTAACCCCGCGACAAAAAGATGTCCTTAAACTGATTCGCCAGCACATCAACAACACCGGAATGCCACCAACTCGCAGCGAAATTGCCAAGGCACTGGGCTTTAAATCGGCCAATGCCGCCGAACAACACCTGCGGGCGCTGGCCAAAAAAGGGGCCATCAAAATGACGGCGGGCACCTCCAGAGGCATAAAAATCATTGGCCGTTCCAGCAAACCAAAAGGGCTACCGGTAGTGGGGCGCGTTGCCGCAGGCAGCCCATTACTCGCCGAACAGCATATAGAAGAGTATATCAGCGTCGAAGCAGAGCTCTTTCACCCCCCCGCCAGCTATCTGCTGAAAGTGCGCGGCATGAGCATGAAGGATATCGGCATACTCGATGATGACCTGCTCGCAGTACACGCCACCAAGCAGGCTAAAAACGGCGACATTGTGGTCGCCCGCATAGAAGATGAAGTGACGGTAAAGCGTTTTCATCAAAATGAACACCTGGTCACGTTGATTGCCGAAAACCCCGACTTCGCCCCGATTGAAGTCGACTTACGTCATCAAAACTTTGAAATTGAAGGGCTAGGTGTTGGCATCATTCGCAGCGGAGCACTCTAAAATGAATATTCAAACACTCCATACACAACCCTCTACACTTGACTCAAACAACCCATTAATCCCGAGTGACATTGTGCTACAGGGAGGAATTATTGAAATAATCACCCCCCACAACAGCAGCGAACAACTGGATTTAATACTATCGAGATTAACCGTCATTACCCCACATGACCGCTGGATAGCCTGGGTAGGTGCCTCACTTCGCTCCGACAACATCAAACTTCAAGAGCTATCGGCCTCAACCCACCGCCTACTTCATGTGCACCTCAGAGAGCAAGAGAATCATCTCAAAATATTAGGCAAAGCCCTCTCAACCGGCCGCTGTAGCGCCGTCATCGCAAGATCAAAACAACATAACGCACAAGAGCTGCAACAGCTTAAAATAGCTGCCCACAGAGGAAAAACTATCGGTATCCTGCTCAAAGAGAGTGACAAAATGGAAACCGACAACCGATCTGAACAGCAAGGGCAGCTCAGCTTTTTTTAAACCAAAGAGATGGACTACCAGCGATTCACCGCAAGCTAAAGCTTGCACCTACATGGGTATCGTGTATTTATAGACTATAAAACGCAGAGTAGGAGCCATCTTTAGATGGCGAAAACAGAAACAACGGGCCACCGCTTGCGCCTGCATCTAGACTTTATGTATTAACTCGCCACCAGCTTAATTATCCATAATATGGATTGTTGGCGAGTAAATACATAAAGTCCGATGATATTAGACAATCATTATTACATAAAAAAAGACTTCTGGAATAATGAGTTGCGAGTTAATACATATCAGGAGGCTATCGGACTTAGGTGATCGAAAAAATGACTGAAAATAAAATAGCAGAAAAAGTACGCATCGATAAGTGGTTGTGGGCAGCGCGTTTCTATAAAACCCGCGCACTGGCCACAGAGGCGATTAACGGTGGAAAAATCGCCATTAGCAACCAACGCTGCAAGCCCTCCCGTTCATTAAAAAGCGGCGAACAGGTCACTATCAGCAAAGGCCCCTATAAAATAATCGTAGATGTGATTGAGCTATCGGATAAGCGAGGGCCGGCTAAAGTCGCCACCCTGCTCTACAACGAAACAGAAGAGAGTTCGGTAAAACGCCAGCAATTAGCTGAACAGTTAAAAATAGAGCGAGCCTCGACAATCAGCCATGAGGGGAAAGGGCGGCCATCCAAGCGAAAGCGCCGCCAGATTATTCAATTTACCACTAAAAACAGCGGGCAGTGACGCCTGCTTTCCACCCAAACTCTTTAGCCACACATATTAAGCCAATAGGCTACACTAGCACCTGATGCGTATTAAGCTTTAAGCATGTCACGAAAAATTATTTTAATTACTACCCATAGAGATGCCACATCACCCAGCAGTAGACGCTACCCATTCGGTAGTGACCGTTTTTTCGAAAAAAGTGTGGTGGAAAGCTTTGGATGTAGCAAGAATTGTGTGCACAAGTGCGACCAGGAAGTTTTTTTTAATTTTCTGGTAATCAATGCGGATATTATACTTTTTGGAGGTTTTGATTATAAAAACTGAACAAGTAAACACACCACCACTCTTCAACTTAAAAGTATAGCAAGGCAATGCCTCACTATACTCTCATTGCATCAGCCGTTAATCGGCACTACCAGACACCACCATTTCGATAGAATCTCCACTATTCACCTGCAAGCCACTCGACTCACAATCCCATGTTTTATCACTCCCCAAACCAATCAACACAGACTGCCCGGAAGTAGCATTAACACAGGTCACCGACACCGTGGATAGCCCCATTAGCGAGCCACCGACAGGGTCTCCTAGCAGAGGACCAATCGTTATAGACAAGGGCAAGCCCCTGGGGCTGCCTTCATTGGTCGCAATGCTAAAGACCTCCGTTACCTGATTGCTGGCAGTATCGATAACCGAGGCAAAACCTTCAATACCAGACACCGAATACCCAACCCCATATAGAGAATCACCACTAGGGTGTATGGCCATATCAGCCAAAATAGGCATGCTATCTGAAAAATCAGGCCCCGAAATAACACTCGCCACTGTATTCGTATTGATGTCAACAACAGATACCGAGCCACCGTACATTGTTCCCACATAAAGGGTGTTTCCATTCGGATGAATTACGATGAGTAACCCATGATTATTGAGTGAAATAGAATCAACAAGGGCATTGGTTGTCGTATCATAAACTTGAACAGACCACCCAATAAGAGCGTAAAGATAGGGGGCTGAGGGATGTACGACAAAACCACCGAAGATACCACGCATGGGTATGGCACCCACATTAATTGTTCCAATAGGCTGGAGCGTATTTGTATTATATGCGATTACTTTATTCGCTTGGCGGCTGCGTATACCCACATATAAAATATCCTCCGTTGGGTGTGCTACCAAAATTGGATCGGTAATTCTCGTAGTTTGAGCAAGATCTATTGTTGCAGATATGGTGTTGGTGCTTGTATCTACAACTGAGATGATCCCAGGGCTGGTGGCGTCACCAGGCTGCTCGGACCTAGCCCCAACATAAACAAAGTCCCCACTGGAATGTATGGCCACTGTGCTAGGCGACGCGCCGACAGTAATCGTCTCCAGCAGAGAGTTATCATTAGTGTCATACACCTCAAGTAAACCCGCCCGCATTCCGCCGGGGCTTATTGGTACATAGAGGCGCTCCCCCGAAGGGTGTACAACAGCTCTCTTATAGTCACCCGTCGATATTCTTGCTGTTTCAGCATTCGTCGCCGTATCAATAACATGGTACATATCTCCAAAAGCGTCGCCCACGTAAATAAACGGTGCGGCAAAAGAGGGGGATATAACTAACGCCAAAGCCCCCGCTATGACAATACCCCTTAAATTTCGAAAACATTTACCGCTACCCACTTCCATTATTTTTTTCATTTTTATCTCCTTTTAGCACGCCTATCAGAAAACAATACCCACTCACTCGCAGCATCCTCATGACTCAGAGGTAATGCCACTCCGCGCCATTGAATAAGGCTATCAGAGAGTGATGCATTGATCTTACCCCCTAGGGTAGATGCCATTCAACCCCAAAAAAAAAGCCCTGATAAATCAGGGCTTAAATCAAAATAACAACCAGCAAAACCTACTTAATATGGCACGTCAGACAGAGCGCACTAGCCTCATTACTTACTCGCAAGAAACTGGGGATAAATTCAACATTAGCCGCATCAGGAACGCCGTGCGGGTCATGGCAGGAGGCACACTCCACTTCAAAACCCTCTCCCGAGTCATAAAGACGGATTTCATCTTTATCTGCCCTGCCATTACCATCATCGAAAAAGGCGTAGCGCCCGGGTACTTCAGCGTTTATGACCCTAAAACCAACCCAGGCCTGATTGGTAAGTGCCGTTGGGTACAGCACGCCAATAGGGTGGTCATCCCTTAAATCAACCGAACTCACCGTTTGCATTAGATATGGCTCGCCCACTCCACTGGGACCCGCACCAGTAACAAAGTTACTGAAATCCGCTGGCATACCCTCATTATGGCACTGATACGCACAAGCGCCCAAGCTGTAATGCACGTAAGTGCTTGTAGACCATCCGCCCAAAAAACCAGTATTGACTGATGTCTCTTGAGACTCCATATACCTATCTGGCCCCGAACCCGGCATATTAATAATAGAGTCGACTGCAGTCACGCCATCATGACAGGAGAGGCAGGTCAGCGAAGCGGGGCCAGGGTGTGTGACATTTTGCTCACCAGCAAACCCTAGTGTAGTTGGCATATCATACGGTTGATACGTCAAACTTGGGTTAACCGTTCTATTCCACAGCGGCATACGCAGACCACCTGACGAGGTATTAGCGCCATGCGGCGTGTGGCAATAGACGCAGACCTCCCCGTAATTATTGCGATAGATATCCATCGTTACCACAAACTGAGGGAAGTCATCTTCCATATAACTCATTGTCATATTATGACGTGTTCCCTTAATACCCTCAGCAACTAAATTATTCGCTCTCGTATCAGGATCCCAACCATCTGCATGGCCAATAGAAATAACACCCGGCGCAACAACTATCAAAACCAACCAAGCCACGATTTTCATTGTTTATCCCTCAAGACCAACTCACCTCAAATAGAATAGATACTAAACTAGCCACGCCAGATAGGCTACGGCAACAGATATTTACTAAAAAACTATCAGGCCGAGCAATACATGTAACAGTATCGGCATATCGGTAAGACATTGGAGTTGAAACTTGCAAATAGCTCGTCATTCAGTTTCGTTAATCTAGCAAATCTCACTCAATATCTGTTCGTTCACTTCATGCAGCACATACTTTCTATCTACCGATTATATAGCCAAATTCACTTTTAAGTAGTTCATACAGTAAGAAATCGGCAATACTTACGGATATTCAACCCTACACAACCCTACAATTTTATTCAAAAAAAAACCTGACAATGTAATGTCAGGTCTTTTGCTGAAACAACAATAAAACAGCAGCCTATTTAATGTGACAAGTCAAACAGAGATTACTATCATTATTCGCTACGCGCAGGAAACTTGGAATAAAGTTGATATTAGTCGCATCGGGTACGCCATGCGGGTCGTGGCAGGAGGCGCACTCCACCTCAAAACCTTCCCCTGAGTCATAAACACGAATTTCATTTTTATCTGCCCGGCGATTACCATTATCGAAGAAGGCGTAACGGCCTGGAATTTCAACGTCCACTTCCCTGAAATCAACCCACGCCTGGCTGGTAAGTGCAGTGGGGTACAATACGCCAACCGGGTGATCATCTCGCAAATCAACTACATTCCCCGTCTGGGGAACATGCGATCCATCTAGCTCACTGGTACCCGCGCCAATAACAAAGTTTTGGAAATCCGGTGGTAGCTGACCATCGTTATGGCACTGACTCGCACATTCAGCCAAACTCTGATTCATGAAAGTGGTCGCAGACCACCCCGCCAGAAACCCAGCATTTACTGTTGCCTCTTGAGTTGCCATATAGTTACCAGAGCCCGGCATATTGATAATAGAATCGATGGCAGTCGCGCCATCATGACAGGAGAGACAGGTTAATGATGCAGGACCAGGAGCCGTGACTGTCTGCTCACCACCGAGCCCCAGTGTAGTCGGTATATTATATGGTACAAACTCCAAATTAACATCAACTGTCCTATTCCACAGCGGCATACCCACACCTGTTGAAGTGTTAGCCCCGTGCGGCGTGTGGCAATAGACGCAGACCTCTCCGTAATTATTACGATAGATATCCATCGTTGCCACATACTGAGGGAAGTCATCTTCCATATAACTCATTGTCATATTATGACGTGTTCCCTTAATACCCTCAGCAACTAAATTATTCGCTCTCGTATCAGGATCCCACCCATCTGCATAACCGACAGAAACCGCCCCCTGCGCAATAACAGCTAAAGCCAACCAGCTTACTCTTTTCATTATTATTCCCTCAAGACTAAAGCATTTCGTGATTGGGCTAGCTTGTCATCGGCCCAGTGAATTTTAAACTAGGATAACAAAAGCTTAGCCAAAAATCATCAACATTTTTTATGCTGAATTAGAGCTTGCGCTATACGGCTGCCATTGGGCTGGCACTGTAGCTCGCTTCGATATACATTTCGCCCAAATCACTTTCAAAAGGGACGATCCACACCGTGCTGCCGGTTTTGTGCTCAATGTGATAATCGTGGCCAACCACCACCACCGGGAGAGAGAGTGACAGCTCACTGCCCCCTTCATCCAAGCTGTTTTTAGCGGCACCCACCACCATATTGGCTATTTCGCCTGCCAGGTCTGCAATGATCGGATTTTCTGCATCAATTTCCATCCCCTGCAACATGCGCTGTGTAATGGAGATAATTACCGCCTTCGGAAAGATCAACGCTACTGAAAAATGTATCTCCTCGCTATTGAGGGAGATGACCGCGGTAATCGCGTCGTTAATCAGTATCTTGTTACCCTGTTTTTCGCGGGAGTCTCCGGCCGTTGCCTTGATACCGCCCATGGAGGCCAATATATCGGGAAGCGCCTGCTTAACTGCCTGTAAATACTCTTGATTCATAATCGACTCTCGCAGATCAAAGATTTTGCTTGCCACGCAATAGTAACATATAACCACCGCTTAAGGCGTTGTTGCCGGCATAAAACATACCGCATTCGGCGCTATTTTTTACACTCACATTGTGAAACACTTCACACATTGCAGTTTAGTCCGTAGAATGGCACGATATTTTCCTGCTGAGCACCGTAGAAGGTAACTAAATAGACTATGACAATTCAAACTGATAACACAGAGCGCCGTGGGCAGTCCTTCCATCTTATCGATGAATTAATGACGCTACGCACCGAAATGTTAGCGCAATATAGCATGCTGGGTGCGGCACGCCCTTTTGAGAAAGATGCTGAGACCATTACCGCCATTCAGGATTTCTGTCAGGCACTGGTAGATTATACCGCCGATGCTCATTTTAGCCTCTATCGCTTTATTTCTGAGGGAAAAGAACGGCGCTCCGGGGTGTTAAGTGTTGCTAATGAGATCTACCCGAAAATATCTGAAACTACCGGCATTATCATTGCGTTTAACGATAAGTATGATAACCAGGCTCACTGTGAGGAGTCGCTCGGTATGCTGGAGAAAGACCTCTCTTATATCGGCGAGGTTCTGGCTGATCGCATTGAAAATGAAGATAGCCTGATTGCAGCGCTGCGCTCTGACCGAAAATAACAAGCCACCAGCAACCAGCGCATTTATCTAGCCATGTGGTCAACAACGCCGATAGCCTTAGCTCTCCTACTGTTTGTCTCCACTTATGCTAGCGCCAGCCTTGCGACTGATCAGCAGAGTAACTACAACCAGCAACGCTTGGCCTTTTTAGAGGCCGAGACTTTTCTGCATAATAACCAGCGCTCGCAGTTTCAGGATCACTTAAAGCGGCTTGAAAACTACCCTCTACTCCCCTACCTCATCTACGCAGACTATAAAAACCGCCTAGGCTACCTGTCGCCGCAGCAGGTTGATTTATTTAATCAGCGCTTTAGTGATACGCCACTGGCCAAACGACTCAGTAACCAATGGCTGATCCAGCTTGCCGAGAGCCGACGCTGGCAACACTTTCTTGAGCACTACCCCGGCGATGGTAATGCTACACTGGCGTGTTACCGCTTACGTGCGCTGTATCACACTGGCGAGGAGGCGCTGGCACTCTCCCGTGTTGCACCGCTCTGGATGGTGGGAAGATCACAACCCAAGGCGTGTGACTCGCTATTTCGCACCTGGCTGGCGTCACGCCACTTTAAACCTGAACTGGCCTGGCAGCGTTTTCAGCTGGCAATGGAGAGCGGCAAATATCGGCTGGCACGCTATCTGATTCGTTTAACCGAAGGTGAACAGCAGCAACTCGCAAAACAGTGGTATCAACTGCGCAGCCAGCCTGAAAAAATCAACACCCTCCAACTGGCCCGGCAACCCGCCACACTGGCCCGCACAATCGTCCGCTTTGGTATTAAGCGCCTAGCCCGATACGATGCCGCTCTTGCCTGGCAGAGCTGGAAAAATTTATCGCCAAAATATGAGTTCAGCCACCAAGAGGTCGCCCGCATCGAGCGCAATCTGGCGCTGGCCAGCCTGCTACAAAAAGAGGCTATCGACCGCCCTGAGTTGGTACAGATAATGGGTGCCCGCGGAAATAGCGACCTTCAAGAGCGGCGTATTCGCGCCGCGTTGGCCGTTGGTGACTGGCAGGCCGTACAAACCTGGCTGCCGCGTCTTAGCCTACAAAAACAGTCGCAGCCGCGCTGGGAGTACTGGTCGATACGTGCCGCAGAGGCGTTGGCAACCGAACGAAAAGAACTCACACTCGCCCGCTATGCCGAACTGGCACAACAGCGGCACTACTATGCCTTCCTTGCAGCGGATAAAATTGGCAGCCCCTATCAGCTTGGTGATCAAAAAATAGTTGCGAATGAGATACAGATTGCCGCACTGCACGCTATTCCTGCTTTTATACGCGCCAGAGAGCTGTTTTTACTGAACCGTGTGGTCGACGCACGCCGTGAATGGCGTTATGCCACACAGCAGATGAATACCCAGCAACTGGCCCAAGCGGCTAAATTAGCAGGTGAATGGGGCTGGCACGACCGTGCCATACACACCGTTGCACAAACACCCTACCGGGATGATCTTGAATTACGCTTCCCGCTCCCTCATCGACAGCAGGTTATAAACGAGGCCGTGCGCCATGAGATTGACCCGGCATGGGTGATGTCGGTCATCAGGCAAGAGAGCGCCTTTATGTCTGATGCCCGTTCCAGTCGTGGTGCATTAGGCTTGATGCAGATCATGCCGCGCACCGGGCGTGAAATCGGGCGACTCCTCAACAGCCCGCTGCGTAATACGGCCAACCTGTTACAGAGCAATCTTAATATTAAATTTGGCACTGCCTATTTAAGGCGCAACCTCAATCGGCTACAAGACAATCCGGTTGCTGCCACCGCAGCCTACAATGCAGGCTATGGTAATGTGCGTAAGTGGTTACCGGAAGGGGAGGCGGTTGAGGCAGACCGCTGGGTTGAAACCATCCGCTTTAACGAAACCCGAAACTATGTACAAAACATCATGGCCTACACCGCCATCTATGATCAACGCCTCAATCGCCCTCCCATTCGCCTAAGCGAAAGAATGCCCGCCATCCAACCAAAACCCTGAACCACAAAAAACACTCACCTCTCAAGCTTATTTTTTTTTGTCCGACACGACACTAGTGCCAACAAAACAGATTAGGAACAGAGAGTGATGAGCCATGAGTAATAAGACGGGTAACGAAAAAGATGTGAGCCAGGAACAGCAAGAACTGGAGGCGCTGCACATTGATTACAAAGGGCAAGTGGAAGCGATTTCTAAGTCTCAGGCGGTTATCGAATTCAACATGGATGGCACCATCATAAATGCCAACCAAAACTTTTTAAGCACCGTGGGCTATTCGCTAAATGAGATAAAAGGCAAACACCACAGCATGTTTGCTGAAGCTGGCTACGCAGCGAGTACCGAATACACACTATTTTGGGAGAAGCTCAATCGCGGCGAGTATGACTCTGGCGAGTACCGGCGTATTGGCAAGGGCGGCAAAGAAGTGTGGATTCAGGCCTCGTACAACCCCATCATGGGTCTCGACGGAAAGCCCTTTAAGGTAGTGAAATATGCCACTGATATCACCTCACAAAAAGATGCACTCAACCAGGTCGCCAAGCTTATCGAAGCCGCTAAACACGGTGATTTGGGACAGCGCATCAATACCGATAGTTACAGCGGCTTCGTGAAACATCTGGTAAATGATATTAACTCGATGATGGAGGCGATTGCGGTACCGCTACGTGAAACTTCGCGGGTTATTCATAAGTTGGCTGAAGGGGATTTGAGGGATAACGTTAACGGTGAATTCGAGGGTGAATTTGCAGATTTAAGTGGTGCGGTTAATACTTGCTTGGGCAATCTCTCGCGAATGGTCAAGCAGATTCAGGACAGCTCCAACGCCACCAGCCTCTCCTCAGCAGAAATCTCCAAAGGCAACGAGGATCTAAGCCAACGCACAGAACAGCAAGCCGCATCATTGGAAGAGACCGCTTCTGCCATGGAAGAGATCACCAGCACCGTAAAACAGAATGCGGATAACGCCAGTGAAGCGAATCAGCTGGGAGCCAATGCCCGCTCTGAAGCGGAAAAAGGCGGTGCGATTGTTGATGATGCGATCACCGCTATGAGCGAAATAAACGACTCCAGCAGAAAGATTATCGACATCATCAGTGTCATCGATGAAATCGCCTTCCAGACCAACCTACTGGCCTTAAATGCGGCGGTTGAAGCCGCTCGCGCCGGTGAGCAGGGGCGTGGCTTTGCGGTAGTCGCCAGCGAAGTGCGTAACCTTGCGCAGCGCAGTGCAGCCGCTGCGAAAGAGATAAAAGGGCTGATCCATGACAGCGTAGAGAAGGTCGAAGAGGGGTCACGTTTAGTTGATAATTCTGGCGAAACACTCACCGGTATCGTTAACGCAGTGCAAAAGGTCAGTGACATTATAGGCGATATTTCAGCTGCCTCCCGGGAACAAGCCGCCGGCATCGAGCAGATTAACAAGGCGATTGCACAGATGGATCACGCCACCCAGCAAAATGCGGCCTTGGTAGAGGAGGTTTCAGCGGCCAGTGAATCGATGAATGAGGAGTCCCGTTCGTTGACTCAATTAATCACATTTTTCAAAGTGAACGACTAGGAGGCTGATACCAGAGTATCAAGTCACTCTCCAGAGGAATATTGGCCTGCGGGTGTGCCGCAACAATACGCGGGGTGTAGTCGGATACCGGACGATTCGCCGCCACCACCCCGGTAAACAGATAAGCGTTGTGGACACCCGCCAGCGCTACACTTCGCGTCATAAGCTGGCATAAAGGCTTACCGCCCGTTGCCGCATCGGCATAGAGCTGAACACTCACCCTCTCCACTGGCAACTCACCAAAATAAGCTTGCACCTCGAAGTGATAGCAACGCTCTTCCAGCCTCGACTCAACATTACCAAAGTGCAGCCCGTGCCAGTACTGCTTAAGCTGCTGATGCCACCTCTCCAGTTCCACGGCGAGTTCAAGATCTGCGCTGCGCTGCCGGTAGGCTTTTGCCAGTGGCAAGTAATAATCTTCGGTGTACTCCCTCATCATGCGGTTGGAGGAGAATTGCGAGGTTAGGCTACCCATGCTTTTCCGCATTCGCCTTACCCACTCCACAGGCAGTCCCCGCTCATTACGGCGGTAAAAACAGGGTACCACCTCATCTTCCAGTAACTGGTATAGCTGCTGTGCCTCTTGAGCATCCCACGCAACCACATCCTCGTGCTCCTCCCCATCCCCCAACGCCCAACCCAGCTCGGCTGCATACGCTTCAGCCCACCAACCATCCAACTCAGAGAGGTTAAGCCCACCATTTACCAAGACCTTCATACCACTAGTGCCGCTGGCCTCCCAGGGGCGGCGCGGGGTGTTGATCCAAAGATCCACCCCTTGCACCAGTTGTGCTGCCACCCCCAAATCGTAATCCTCAACAAAGACTACCCGCTCATGTATGCCATTGGTCTCGATAAAAGCCTGCCATTGACGCAACAGCTGCTTGCCCACCGCATCTTTTGGGTGGGCCTTTCCTGCAATAACCAGCTGCACCGGGTACTCGTGGTTAGTCAATAGGCGCATCAGCCGTTGAGTATCATACAGTAACAGATTGGGGCGCTTATATTCGGCAAAGCGCCGGGCAAAACCCAGGGTCAGTGCATAAGGATCAAGTGTGTCGCGACACGCTCTAATCTGCTCTTGATCCCCGCCACGCCCACGGCGCTGACGCTCCAACCGCTGGCGCAGGAATGCGATCAACCGCTGACGCCCTTCGCTACGAAAGTGCCATAACTTTTCATCGGATAACTGCTGCAACTGCTCACCAACAGAGTCCAAGGTGCCACGCCAACGGGACTTGCCGCACGCCTCGGTCCATAAAGTATCTGCGGTGGCGGAATCCCAGCTGGGCACATGGATACCATTGGTCACATAACCCACCGGCACTTCATCTTTAGGCCAGCGGGGAAATAGCGGCTGAAAAATCTGTCGGCTGACCTCACCATGCAGTTGACTGACACCGTTAACAGCACCCGCTCCACGCATCGCTAAGTAGGCCATATTGAAAGGCTCACTCATATCCCCAGCATTCAAACGCCCCAACGCCAGCAACTCATCCAGAGCCACTCCGTAATCTCGTGCAATCTCCCGAAAATAGCGAGCGAACAGTTCGGGATCGAAGCGATCAAAACCAGCGGTTACCGGTGTATGAGTGGTGAAGAGATTTCCCGCCCGGGTGGCTCGCAGCGCCACATGAAAAGGTTGGCTGTGCTGCTGCATAAAGTGACGAGCGCGCTCCAAAATAGCAAACCCGGCATGTCCTTCGTTAAGGTGGCAAACCGGACAATCAATCCCCAGCATCTCCAGCAGCCGCCAGCCACCGATGCCGAGCACCATCTCCTGTTGCAGCCGCATCTCCTCACCACCACCATAAAGCTCGCTGGTGATGGCTCGATCACCTGGATCATTAAGCGGGTCGTTGCTATCGAGCAGCAACAACGTCCGCCGCCCCACCTGGCCACGCCAGGTACGCAAGCGCAAAGAGCGACCAGGCAACTCCAGAGTTACCCGCACCCACTCGCCCCGATCATCGCGCAACGGCACAACTGGCAGCATGGTTGGAACATTGTAAGGATAAAATTCGATCTGCTCACCCTGCGGGGTAATTGCCTGACGAAAATAGCCCTGTTGGTAGAGCAACCCAACACCTACCAACGGGACATTCAGGTCACACGCTGTTTTGATGTAATCCCCCGCCAATACCCCCAACCCACCCGAGTAGATCGGTAAGGATTCACAGATTCCAAACTCCATGCTGAAATAGGCAATATGCCCCGAAAGATCACCATCAATCACCTCGGAAAACCACGATTTCTCTTCAATATGCGCCCGCCTCATATCGAGTTGGTGCTGTAATTTATCAAGAAACCCGACATCACTCGCTAGGGCACTCATGCGTTGCTCTGAAACGGTATCAAGAATCAACCAGGGGTTGGCCGTCGCTGCCCATAACTCAGGAGCAACCTGATGCCACAAAGCATCGGCTCCGTGGTTCCAGCTCCAGCGAAGATCTAGCGCCAAGGTCGCCAAACCTTGTAATGGTTCAGGCAGTGCGCGGGGAAGATAGTGGTTTGTTTGCATGTTAACCCTCTCAGGAGATCTTTTTTTGCAAGAAAAAATTCCGCTGACTAAATAGCAACTCCGCCATAATCACCACGAGATAGATCAGAGCCAGCTTAATCAGGATAGTCGCATCGTTCTGCCACAAATAGAGCAACAGTGCCAACAGCGAAGCGATGGAGAGCAGAAAGCCACAGAGTGTTACGGAGAGACGGATACCGATCTGTTTTCTCAAGCGTAAGGCCGAGAGATTTATGGCCGCAAAAATCAACAAAAAGGTTGCGCTGGCAAAAGAGGAGATCAGGGTCAAGTCGCTGGTATTAACAAAGATCAATGTTACCCCGGTAATCACCAGCAAGCTGACCCAAGGGATGTTGTTTTGCTGGCGACGAAAGCCAAATACTGCGGGCAACGCCTTCTCTTTAGCCATCACACTGCCCAGACGTGCTGAGCCAAACAGTGTGGCGTTAATGGCCGAAGCGGTAGAGAAGAGCGCCGCCAGCCCAATCAGCAAAAAACCCGCATCACCCAAAAATGGCTTGGCCGCCACCGCCAGTGCATACTCTTCATAACGCGCCACCTCTTCGGGTAGCAGATTCCCCACCGCAACCAGTGATACCGTGATATAAATGAACATGGCGATGCTAATGGACCACATAATTGCCCGGGTCAGGTTGCGCTCTGGATCCTCCATCTCATTGACCGCATTGGGAATCAACTCAAAGCCTTCATAGGCAACAAATACCAGTGCGGCTGCCATCAGCACGCCAAGTTCACCTTGGTTAAACACCGGCAACAGCCGGTCTCCCTCAACATAAAACAGACCAATCACCGCAAACAGAAGCAGAATTAACACCTTGGCCGTAACAATCACCAGCTCAGCGTTACCCGCCTCACGCACACCATAAAGATTGATACTGAGAAACAGCAACAGCACAAACGATTGCAGCAGATGGTGCACAGCGGAGTCGCCATCACTACCCAGCATCGCCGCACCGTAAACACCAAAGGTAAACGCATAAAGCGCCAGCGTGCCAATGTAGCCCGCCAGCAGCAGCCAGCCACCGATACCCGCCACGTAACGTGCTTTAAATGCCTTTTCCAGATAGGTAAAGCTGCCGCCATCGGATCGATACATCAACCCCAACCGGGCATAGGAGTAGCCGGTCAGTAGCGCGATCACGCCACCCAGTGCAAAGGCGATGGGTGCCGCGTGCCCCGCCTGGGCAATGGCAAGGCCCAACACCGCAAAGATACCCCCACCCACCATTCCACCTACACCCATAGCGATCATCTGTTTAAGGTCAAGCTTGGCGGCTATCTTCTGGGTTACTGCCATTAAGTTAACACTCCTCTCCCGCATGGGGATGCATACGGCGCTATTATTTTGTACGGTATGAATTCCTACCGAGAGCCGTGCAAACCAGAAAAAGACCCTTAACTGAGGTGAATCGCTACATCGGTCGACTCACTGGCCGACAATACATCATAAGCCCGCTCCACCTCTTGCAGGTTACCGTGAACAACCACCAGGTACTGCTCTATATTAAGTGCTGTTTCGTAACGGATAATACTCTCCTTCGGAATACCAATGCTATAGAGCGCGGCCCCCAAGGCACTGAGGCCACCCACCACTACAGCACTCTCCAGTGTCGCCACCAGTACGGCAACCAAAGGCCCCGCCATCAGCACGGGTCCTACACCGGGTATCCAAAACAGACCCGCGCCAAATAACAACCCCCAGACACCTCCCCAGAAAGCACCCTTTTTCGCCCACAACTTGACCCGTTTACCGGTACTGTAGAAACCAATAGGATACTCCTCGTGATCATCTCCTTTGCCAATAAGAGAGACCTTCTTAATATCGAATGCAGCCTGTTGCAACATCCGCACCGCCGCCTCCGCCTGCGGCTGGGATAGGTATAACGCCACGCAGCTATTTTGATCCACCCTCTCAACCTCCCTGCTCTGACCCCACACATAACTGTGATGATCATGCACCACCAAGCGCGTGAATTCTGCTACCAGGGTTACACAGGGCGAAGGAAGTGAGAGAAAGAGGGTTCAAAGGCACCCTTAAGATATCGCCAAAAGGTAGGCGCTTGGCTCTACTGCAAGGTGGGTGCTTTAGCCGTAGGCAGTGCCAACTGCTGCTCTGCTCGCTGTGCCAGTGCATTGAGCTTTTCCACTGCCAGATAGCCGCGGTGGGCATCGATGATCCCCTCCTGCTTCCAGTGTTGCAACTGCCGGTTCACAACCACACGCACACTGCCAATCATCTCGGCCAGCGATTCGTTAGAGAGGTCGTTTATCAGGCGCGGCTCGGCGTGCTCAAGCTCTGCATTATCCAAATGGCGCAATATCAACCGCGCCAAACGGGTCTCGGTATCATGCAAAGCCAGGTCCTCTGCCAGGTTTGCCAGAGCACTCATCTGCTGTCCGATATAGGGTAGGAGTGTACGGTTAAATGCAGAGTGGGCGGTGATCCACTCCCGAGTCTCCTCCATGGGCATGCTCAACAGCGCAACATCATCCAGGGTTTCGAGCATCAGGTCGTGGGGCTGTCCATCCAACAAGCTGAAAAGACAAAAACCTTCTCCGGGACCATGCAAAAACAGGGTAATCATGCGACCGCTATGTGGATTACTGCGGCTAAGCCGCACCCTGCCCGAGAGGAGTATATGAAAACGCTGCCACGTCTCCTCCAGCGGCAATAAACGCCGCTGCTTCCAGGTCTCACGACGACAACGACTCAAGATATCCACCAACGTATCTCGATCAAGTTCGCCAAACAGTGTTGACTCCTGAAGGCACTTCAGGCTATCGGCGTAAAAAGGTGATTCGGGCGTCATGTTTTCTCCTCCAATGACCCTTTTGAGTCAGGCAGAAACAATAGTTCAAAAAACGTCGCAAAGCGAGTACTGGGAATTAGGTGACATTGTGAAAAACGGATGAAATATCCGGGATGACGATATAGACTACGACGAATATGAGTGCTTTTCGTCAAACAGACAGATGGATATTAATAGTGTGGGTACTGCTGCTCTCACTGGCACTGCTGTGCGTACAGAGCAGCCAGCTGCATATTCACAGCCTGGGGCATGGCCATGATACCCATCACAGCCATACCATGGATGAGCTAGCCGATCACCTCCACTTGAGCAAAGCACATCTTATTCACGACACCTCCCACAGCGACCATCATAGTAGTCTCCTATCCAACATTGAGATCAACCCTGATGAGTCACTGAAAAAAACCCATCACACGACCCCGGCAATCGCTCTCTTTGTGCTCTTTTTCAGCTTGATACTCTCTCCCTCCTCGCAACAGATCCATCCACACTACCACGAGGCAAAACGTGCCCTTTATAGCCGTTACACCCTCTCCCCACCTTTACGCGCACCCCCAACAGTCGCCTAGCCTAACCCCTTTAAAAGCGTTCACTAAAGCACACTACCTCGATTTTATATGCCACTTTGGCTATGAGACGATCAGGCTAGCGAGTGCACAAATACTTTGTGTAACCAGGAAACAGATCATGTTATTAAAAACAAAAATTACTTTTTTTATAACCAGCATACTTTTGCTTATTCTCTTGCCCCAGCTCGGCTATAGTCACGGCATGTCCGATGCGGAAAAACAGCTCATCATTGAGGGGGGCAACTTGCACTACATCTGGATTGGTGCCACCCACATGCTGTCAGGCTATGACCATTTACTGTTTGTTTTCGGCATTATTTTTTTTCTAACCCGCTTTAAGGATATTGTTAAATACATCACAGCATTCACACTTGGCCACAGCGTTACCCTGATTTTCGCCACCTTCAACGCCATTCAGATCAACTACTTCCTGATCGATGCCATCATCGCCCTGAGTGTCTGTTACATCGCCTTTGTTAATCTGGGCGGATTCAAAAAACAGCTCAACATCAACCCACCCAATATGCTGATGATGATTACCGGCTTTGGTCTAATTCATGGATTAGGTTTATCAACTCGCCTGCAACAGCTGCCACTGAGCGAAGACCAGCTGTTAATGAATATTATCTCCTTCAACCTCGGCATCGAAATAGGGCAAATTGCAGCACTCACACTGATGCTACTGGTTATTTCCGTTTTTCGAAAAAGCCGCGCCTTTGCAACCTTTAGCCGAATTACAAACGCACTTTTGATTCTAGCCGGAGGCTATCTTTTTTTGATGCAGATGCACGGCTACGCCCACACCAGCCACCCGGAGGAGTTTATTGTCGAGCAGCCGGCCCACAACAGTGAAATAACAGCACTAACAACAACCCAGCCAGAATGGAGAGACACCATCACCCTCACTCTTCCCGCCAGAAGTGACAAAGAGTACAAGCTCCAGCTAAAGAAGGGCGCAACACTTGAATACCAATGGGAAACCGATGGCACAGCACTCTTTTTCGATTTTCACGGAGAGCCTGAAAATGATAACAGCGGGTTTTTCAAAAGTTATACAAAGGGTACCGAAAGCCAATCAAGCCGTTCATTAACCACACCGTTCACAGGCACTCACGGCTGGTATTGGAAAAACCACAGTAGCTCCCCGGTCACCCTGACCCTAAAGACCAAAGGTGAGTATCAACGCCTTGGTTTAGACAAATCACTGGATCAATTTGAAGCAGAGATGGATATGATGGATAGCGGCTTATGATGTAGACAGTCTGGATCAGGGTGAAAGCAACCGCTTCACCCTCTCCAGCAGCTCTTTCGCTTGCATTGGTTTGGAGATAATATTTTCATAGAGCGCAAGGTCTCCCCCTTGCATATGACGGTCATCACTAAAACCACTTACCAGCTGAATTTTAATGGCGGGATATTTTTTCCGCACAATTTCGGCCAACTGATAGCCATCCATGCTGGGCATAATCACATCTGAAAGTAACAGATCGATGTGCTCACGTTCCAGTACATCCAGTGCCTGCTGGGCGCCTGCCGCAGTGATCACCCGGTACCCCTCGCGGCCTAATATCTCTGACTCCAGTTTGAGCAGACTCGGCTCATCATCCACCACCAGAATCACTCCCCTCCCTTCAAGGCTCTCTTTTTCTGTAACGCTGGCCTCTTGCCCTGAAAAACCCTCAGCACTGTCACGAGGAAAATAGAGCGTGAAACAGCTCCCTTTCTCCAGTTCTGAGTAGACACTGATCGCGCCATCACTGCGTTCGACAAAGCCGTATACCTGGCTTAAACCCAGCCCAGTGCCTTTATCTCCCTTGGTTGAATAAAACGGTTCAAATATCTTCTCTTTAGTCTCTTCATCCATACCGCGTCCGGTATCGATAATATCGAGCACCACATAGTCTCCCTGCCCCAGCTCAAGCACTCGCGCCTCACACTCAGCCAGTGACTTGTTCGCTGTTTTAAAGGTCAACTGCCCCCCCTTAGGCATTGCGTGCATCGCATTAATGGCGATATTCAAAATGGCATCTTCAAAGTCACTTTCATCCACCTTGATCGTCCACAGCTCGTCGGCCAGATCAAACGTTAATAGAATCCGCGAGGTCAAGGTTTTTTGCAGTAAGTGTGCCTGCTCCTTTAGCAGTGAATTGATATCAACTCGCTTGGAGTTTGAGGCGCTTTGCCGTGAAAAGGCCAGTAACTTCTTGGTGAGTTTCTCGCCACGTTTGCCTGCCCGATGGATCTCACGCACATATTGAGCAAGATCGGGCTGCTCATCCAGCATCTCCTCTAGCAGCTCGGCATAGCCTAAAATAATACCCAGCATATTGTTGTAGTCATGAGCGACCCCACCGGTCAGCTTGCCAAGCGCATCCATTTTCTGCGTTCTGCGAATTGTTTCATCAAGTTGTTTGCGAGCCGTAATATCTTGCGCAATACCCACAATGGCCGAAACATCACCGCTCTCATTTAAAACCGACTCCCCCATCAGGTGCACCCATTTCACCGGCCCATGGCGCAGCAGCAGACGGCACTCGATACTCCAGTCCAAACCATAACCAATGGCATTGGAAATATGGGTAAGGAAGTGTTCAAGATCATCGGGGTGAAGTGCATTAACCAAGTGATCCAATACAATTTCACCACGCTCTAACTCAAATATCTTGCGTAACTCTCGAGAGACCTCCACTGCATTTGTCTTCAGATCCAGCTTCCAGTTACCTATTTTCGCGATCTCTTGCCCTCTTATCAGGTTGCTCTCACTCTCATCCAGCTGCCTCTCAATGCATTTTCTTGAGGTGATATCCAGAAAGGTAACCACTGCACCAACACATTTATCCCCAGAGAATATCGGGTGCGACCAATACTCTACATAAAATTGGCTACCGTCTTTGCGCCACAGGACCTCATCATCAATATGTACCTTTTTTTGTTCGCGGCAAGCGCGATAGATATGGCACTCATCCGCAGGATATTCCGAACCATCTGGATAGTGGTGGTGGATACAGTCATGTATGTTACGGCCAAGAAGCTCGGTATCTTGTTGATAACCCAGCATATCGAGACAGGATCGGTTAACAAAAGTACACTCACCCTTATGGTTAACGCCATAAATGGCTTCTGCGGTAGAGTTAAGTAACAGGCGAACTTGGGCTTCACTTTCAGCCACTGATTTTCGCAATTGATACTGCTCTGTCACATCATTAAATACCAACACCATGCCGAGAATTTTTTCATCTCCGCCTCGAATGGGTGCGGCTGAATCGGCAATTTGGTACTCATAGCCACACTTGGCGATAAGGGTGGTGTTGTTACTGAGATAGACTGTCTCGCCATGGGAGATCACCTTATCAATCGGATTTTCTATGGGTTCTCGCGTAGCGGCATCCACAATTGGAAATATCTCTTTTAGTGGCCTCCCTTGTGCTTCGTCAAAACACCAGCCAGTCAATTTTTCTGCGACCGGATTCATGCGTGTGACATCACCCAACTCATCGGTGGTGATCACCGCATCACCAATACTATCGAGTGTAATTGTTAAACGTGCTTCGCTCTTTTCCAGCGCGGTAATGGCTGATTTTTTCTCGGTAATATCACGAATAATCTCTATAAAAGCGCTCTCACCCTGAACCGAAGAGGTTGAAACTTCAACCCAGAGTTGATCACTCACCTCCAGCTCACAAGCAGATAGTTCGGCCCCATTGGCAATCGCCTGGCAGATAGGACAAGCCGACTGGTCTATATTTTTGTTGTGAAAAACCGCATGGGATCGCTGGCCGATCAGATCAGCCACTGATCTATCTGCCAGCAAACAGGCTGACTTGTTGAGGTGCCGTATCGTGCCCTCTCTATCGACAATAACAGCAGCATCAGGAATGGCATCATAGTAAGTTTCAGCCTTAGACATCGCACTAAAAGGCTCGCGTAGTGTGGTGCGAACCACCGCAATAAAGATCAGCCAAAATGAAAACAGCTTAAAAATATGCCCCACTATATTGGATATTCCATAAACAGTGATATAAAAGGTGAAAGCCAGCTCAGCTGCCATTGTTAGCAGCATGGATGCAACCATCAAAACAAACACCCGAGGGTCGATCATTTTTCGCTGCGAGAAAAGATAAAAAATGGCTATCGCGAGTATTAAAATAATCGCGTATTCACTCAAAATTTTAAACGGTGTCAAGCCCTCGCCTTCAATAAATGCAGCTGGGAAATTACCCGAAAAAACCGATACGACGAGAGCAACAGAGATGACAAGAAATAGCGAAAGAGCCGCACCTCGATTAAGAGAGTGGGTTAGAAACCAGGGAGCCGTTAACAACAACAGAGACTCTAAATAGCGTGTACCAATCCACAGCTGGGTAGATAAATTTGCCCCAGACAGCGAAAATATCGGCAGCCCTTGATAGGCCAGCGTATGAATCATATCCAACGCTGCAACAGAGAGGTAACCACACCCTAAGTACATCAGAAAGTGGTTACGGGTAAATGAGTAGACCTGCCATGCAACCACCATCATCAAAACAGCGACGGTAATGGCAAAAAATTCAATCAGAGTATGAAATAGAAGAAAGTTATATTGGCTTATGATAATCAGAAACAGGCTCAACAACAGCGGCAGGATCAATGTATTGGCATCAATTAAACGGCGTGAAGCACTCATTAAGTTTATTCCGTATCAGTGACGTTGGACTCTATTCACTCAGATTTTACTTCGACAACGACTCCACGTAATCAACGCTTCGGCAGGCATCGGCTTGGCAATAAAATAGCCTTGGGCCACATCACAGCCCAGTTTTTTCAACTCATCCCATATCTCTCTCGTCTCAACACCTTCAGCAACCAGCCTCATGCCGAGCATATGCCCCAGCATGATGCATATTTTTACAATCACCATCGCCTCTTTATCTTCGATCATTCGCATAATGAATCGCTGATCTATTTTCAACTCGGTGAAGGGGGCTTGGTAGAGTTGTGTTAGTGACGAATAGCCGGTGCCAAAATCATCGATAGATAGAGAGAAGCCTTTCATTCTCAGCCGGTTAAGAACATCCAAAGATGAGGTCAATTCACCCATAAATGCACTCTCTGTAATTTCCAGCTCGATTTTACCGGGTTCAATGGCATGTTTATCGGTCAGCTCTTTCAGCTGTTCTGGCAAGCTCAAACTCTTAATATTTTCAGCTGAAACATTGACCGAAATAACCACATCAAGCCCCTCAGACTGCCAGCGCCGACTCTGCTCTACTGCCAATATAATCACCACCTCGGTCAAGCGGTCAATTAACCCCTCTTTTTCAGCCAGCGGAATGAAATCTCCAGGAAAAATAAGCCCTCGATCAGGGTGCTGCCATCGAACCAGCGCCTCAACACCCAACAGAGCCTCTGTCTCAATCGTGACCTGTGGCTGAAAATGTAGAACCAGTTGACGCTGCAAAATAGCCTCTGTCAGCTCTTGTGCAGTGACGGGCTCATTATGAGAAACGGGGCTGATTTCTGCTCGCTCCCCTCCCGCAACACTTTCCAGTGCTTTAATAAACTCCTTTCTAACCACAGGCTTAGTCAAACTGGCGAGTACTTTTATATCGTGAGCTTCTGCCAATTGCCGGGCAGAGTGCAACACTCGTGCATCAAAACCACTGATCAAGATCAGCACTAGTCGTTTTTTCTCTTTCGCCAGAGCCCTAATGACCTCAATACCATCCATTTCTGGCATATTAAGATCCAATACCAAAATACCACCTGCGCTCAAATCGTAATCCAAAAAACGGCTGGCACTCTGCTCAGACACCGCTGACCAGCCGGAACGTTTAGCAAGCTCAAGCAGTAGATTGGCATACTGCGAATCATCATCAAGAATGTAGAGTTTAGGTTTCACAACCCAACACTAACCCAATGTAGAGAATCTAACTAGAAAAATATTCAGTAACGCCCAGTCCCCAGAGCCAATACGCTAAAAACAAAAAACCCCGCACAAGGCAGGGTCTCAAGAATACAGCTCTAATAATATATTGAGATGCAGGTTACACAATCAAGTCAGCTTAAACACGGCGGCGGGCCATAACGCCCATTCCAAGCAGGCCGAACCCCATCAGAAAAACAAGCGCCGGCTCAGGAACCGCTTGAACGCGCATACCGCTCAGCACAAAGTTATCATTCCACTCACTAGCGCGAATCGTAAAAGAGTCACTCACATAAGTACCTAAAGAGAAGGTCTCCCAACCACCCGTGGTTTCAAGGTTGTGGGCCACACTGATACCATCCACATAGAGATCAAACTCATCATTAAGTGTATCGTGTGCAAAATTGAAACCGATCAGACTAACTGCCCGGTCAAATGAAAGCGTCAAGTAATCATCACGCCAGCGACCATCAATATCGGAGCTGTCAAGGTGGCCATTTCGTACCCCAAGGCCATGGACATCCCGGCTAACATCAGCACTGTTACTGAAGCCGTTGTAGGTTGCGGTAATGGTCACGGTCAAACCGTCCACCGTAAAGTCCATTGATGGAGAACTGCCGCTGCCACTGTTTTGGAAGTTGTATTGGATCGGTGCCGCATTGACACTGCCGACCATTCCAACAACCAGTACCGCTATTAACAACAAAAATCGCTTCATCTTCACATCCCACTACTAAAAAGGTTTCAAAAGCCACAATGACTTCACTACCATTACCACAAGCAAACAGCATGCCATACAAATAAGAGCATGATTAATAACAAGAAAAAAACCATTATATTTATAATACAAAAAAGATGTAAAAAGAACCGACATCGTTATCCCCCTGACTCCAATCTAAAAAACAGAAGTAAAAAACAATATCACTAACAAAGAGCCCGCCAAAATAACCACTCGCAACCAGGAGAAAACAAGGCTTAATAAAGAGCAACATAAATCGGGTAGCCAAGGGTCTCTAACCCTCAGCCCCCACAACACCCTGCATGCGGCTCCGCACAGGGCGTTTCACTTAGCATAGTGAAGCTTGATCCATCCATCACGTAGTGCCACTAGCCCCTGAGA
>JAKIVC010000016.1 GCA_021647245.1 Gammaproteobacteria bacterium | reverse complement strand
CAGAGAGTCTGTTTAGAACACTGAAATACACACCCGCCTTTCCATCAAAGCCATTTGAAAGCCTGGCGTCTGCAAGAGCATGGGTCGATCATTTTGTCGGTTGGTACAATGAAAGCCATCGACACAGCGGAATCCAATTCATCACCCCAGCCCAACGTCACAACAGCGAAGAGCTGACGATATTGGCTAAGCGAAAAGCGATCTATGAAGCGGCCAAGCAACGAAACCCGGAACGCTGGAGTCGAGAAACCCGAAATTGGGCCGCCGTCAGTGAGGTGTGGTTGAATCCAGAAAATTAGGGTAAAAAAGGGCCTGGAATTAGAGGAAAATCAGCAGAGCGCTGGACAACTATCTTGACAAACATCGCGTGCAAAGGCCTCAAGTTAAAAACAATCGAAAAAATCAGAGCCTACCGGAGGGGTGCAAGGCCATTTTTAACACCACTGAGGTGGAAAACAGGCACCGTGCAAAACGCTCTATTTAGTGGTGCGGCGAGTGCTGGTTTTATGGTGGCTGATTCGGGTTTGGCTGGCCTTGTTGGCACGGGGTGGGCGGCGGCGTTGGGCGATATTTTCGAGTAGTGTATCGCGGTCTCCGACTTTGTAGCCGGCTATTTTTATGCGTTTAATACGGCTGCCAATCAGTCGTTCGATCGTTGCCAGTGTGCGCTCTTCTTCACGGCTAACCAGTGAGATGGCCTCTCCTTTGGCACCCGCTCGACCAGCGCGACCAATGCGGTGGATGTAATCTTCTGCAAGGAACGGTAGGTTGTAGTTAACAACATGCTCCAGGTCTTGAATATCCAACCCTCGTGCGGCTACTTCTGTGGCGATCAATACTTGAATTTTTGCGGCTTTGAAGTCAGCCAGTGCACGGCGGCGTGAGCCTTGGCTCTTGTCACCGTGGCAGAGTGCCGATTTTATTTTTTCTTTCTTTAAGGTGAGCATCAGTTGGTCGGCCTGTGCTTTGGTGCTGGTAAACACCAGTACCTTGAACCAGTTATGTTCTTGTAACAACTCGACAAAAAGTGCCGGTTTATCGTGTTCTGCAACCGGATAAACAACGTGCGTAATAGTATCGGCAATGGCATTTTGTTTGGCGACACTGACCAGCTGGTGTTTATGCAGTAGCTTGCTGGCCAGATCTTTGACCGGTTGCGATAAGGTGGCAGAAAAAAGCAAGGTTTGGCGCTTTTTTTGTATCTTTTGCAGCAGCTGTTGAACATCGGCGATAAAGCCCATGTCGAGCATGCGATCCGCTTCGTCTAATATCAAAAACTCAACTTCTGATAGGTTGATGTTGCCCTCAACGACATGCTCTAGCAAGCGGCCCGGGGTGGAGATGATAATGTCGATACCCGCTTTAAGTTTCTTCTGTTGGCTGCTTATTTTAACCCCACCGTACAGTGCGGTAATCGAGAAGGGTAAGTACTGCCCATAGCGCTTGATGGTTTCTGAAAGCTGCTCTGCAAGCTCCCTTGTGGGGGTTAATACCAGTGTGCGCACATTGCCGGGCAGTGTTGGTTTTGGCCGGTCAACCATCTGTTGCAAAATGGGCAGTGTGAAGGCGGCGGTTTTTCCGGTTCCGGTTTGTGCACTGGCCAGCAGGTCTTTACCGCGCCGCGCCGGGACAATGGCTTGCTGTTGGATGGGTGTCATCTGACTGTAGCCGCAGGCATCCAGCGCTTTCTGAATTTCGGGTGCCAGATCCAAGGATGAAAATATCATGATAAACCCTCTTGAGGTGCTTGCTACAGCTGAAAAATGGAGTGTGAAGTGTACAGGTTTTTAGATCTTTTAGCGTGACTGATTGGTGGATACTCAGGGCAACCGGACATTTCATGAGGTTGCGCAACCACCGCGCCGGGTATTGGGTTGGCAGGGCGGCTCGCAAAAAGAGCGCCACGCCCTTATTGAGTGATTAGTACATCAACCCTCTTATATTGCCTAGTCAGCGATTCTGTGGCATTTCGCATCAAGGCATAGCTCGCAGATAATGGTTGTTCCCTTGGCAAGCGCTATAACGCCGAGGCGGAGTGCCACAGAAACGCCCGAAGGGTTGACCTGTCAGTATAAGAGGGTTGATGTACTAGCACCACTACGAACAGCGTAGGGTTTGTAGTATGATGCGCGCTTAATCTGAATTCAGCTTGAGTGGAGCGCTAATGAACCTTTCTGAACTGACCGCAATCTCCCCTATCGATGGCCGCTACGGCAGTAAGACCAAAGATCTTCGTGCAATTTTTAGTGAATACGGTTTAATCCGTCACCGTGTTTTGGTTGAGGTGCGCTGGTTGCAAAAGCTGGCATCAATCGATGCGATCAGCGAGGTACCGCCACTCTCGCAACATGCCCAGCAGATTCTTGATGGTATTATCGAAAACTTTGCCGAGGAGGATGCTCAGCGGGTTAAGAATATTGAACGAACCACCAACCATGATGTAAAAGCGGTCGAATATTTCCTTAAGGAAAAAATTCAGGGCAATAGTGAGTTGGAGGCGATCAGCGAGTTTATTCACTTTGCCTGCACCTCTGAAGATATTAACAACCTCTCTTACGCATTAATGCTCAGCCAGGGTCGCAGCCAGGCATTGCTGCCGATGATGGATGAGGTGGTGGATGCCATGACAGCCCTTGCTCACGACTATGCCGATGTGGCCATGCTCTCACGCACCCATGGCCAAACTGCCTCACCCACCACCGTGGGCAAAGAGATGGCTAATGTTGCTTATCGTCTGAAACGACAACGTGCACAGCTGATTAACGTACCGATGCTAGGCAAAATAAATGGTGCAGTAGGCAACTACAATGCACACCTCTCAGCCTACCCGACTCTTGACTGGGAAGTGATTGCTGAAGAGTTTGTCACCTCACTGGGCCTTGCCTGGAACCCTTACACCATTCAGATTGAGCCACACGATTACATCGCGGAGATGTTCAACGCGCTGGCTCGCTTCAACACTATTTTGATCGACTTTGATCGTGACATCTGGGGTTATATTGCCCAAGGCTACTTCAAACAGAAGACGGTAGCAGGCGAAGTGGGTTCATCCACCATGCCCCATAAGGTCAACCCCATCGATTTCGAAAACTCAGAAGGAAATTTAGGGATAGCAAACGCGCTCTTTGACCATCTGGGCAATAAGCTACCCATTTCGCGCTGGCAACGTGACCTCACCGACTCCACCGTGCTACGCACTCTTGGCGTCGGCATCGCCCATGCCGTTATTGCCTATCAAGCCACCTTAAAAGGGATCAGCAAACTACAGATCAACCCGCAGCGTTTAGCCAATGATCTGGATAACGCCTGGGAAGTGCTGGCCGAGCCGGTACAAACCGTGATGCGCCGTTACGGTATCGAAAAACCCTACGAGAAGCTTAAAGAGCTGACACGAGGCCAGGGCGGCATTAATCAAACAACCATGCGTGAATTCATCGGCACACTGGATATTCCAGACGATGCCAAACAACGCTTGCTTGAGATGACCCCCGCCAGCTACACCGGCAATGCGACAGCGCAGGCTAAAAGGGTTTGATTAGCCGGCACCTCTAATATGACCTTCGCGGGAGCATAGCACCCGCGAAGCTCTCAGTTTCAGACCGGGCAAAGATATTCAGCAAAAAAATATACAAAATGACGCATTACGTCATAATAAGAGTCCCTCTGTGTCACACCAAAAAGCAACACACCTCATAAAAACAGTAGATAGAACGTATTTAAAATAAAAAATATTTATTTAATTACTTTTAAAACACAATGAGTTAACGTAATTTTAAACGCCGTTAATTGGCAGAAACAGACCCACTCATTACACCTTGGCACGCCGTGTGAAGTAGTTAATATCGAAGAGGTTTATTGAGTCCCCCCCAACTTTCTCATTAACCTCTTCACCCTCCTTCCTTTCCTTATTACTGGGAATCGGCGCTTAAATTTAAGCGCCTTTTTTTTGCCTGATCACTTATCATGAGACCGAGGGACTGGCAATCCTGCGGTAGATTCGCAATAATCCCCCGCTTCACTTCAATAATAGAAAAAGGCTTTTCCATGTGGTTTAACAATTTGCAGCTGTTCCGTCTCACACAACCCTTTACCCTGAGCGGTGAGGCGCTGGAAGAGCCGTTGGCCGCTCACGCCTTTCAACCCTGTGGCGCGTTACAACCCAGCAGTTTCGGTTGGGTTTCCCCACTGGGCCGTGAGGGCCAGATGCTGACTCACACGGTGAATGGTTACACGATGGTTTGTGCGCGCAAGGAGGAGAAAATAATTCCTGCTTCTGTGATTAAAGAGATTGTGAATGAGAAAGCGGCAGCAATTGAAGCAGAGCAAGGACGAGCGGTGCGCCGCAAGGAGCGCCAAGAGATGCATGACGAAGTGGTTTTTGAGTTGATGCCCAAGGCGTTCAGCCGCTCCAGCCACACTTATGCTTACATTGCGCCAAAAGAGAACCTGATTGTTGTCAATGCGGCCAGCGCCAAAAAAGCGGAAGAGCTGGTCAGTGAGCTGCGCAAGGCACTGGGTTCACTACCGGCAGTTCATCCGACACTGATGCAGGCACCCGCATCGATAATGACCCAATGGTTAGCGAGCAGCAATCACCCTGATGATGTGGTTATTCAGGATGAGTGCGAGCTGCGTGAGCCCACCGAAGAGGGTGGAATTATCCGCTGCAAGCGTCAAGATTTGATGAGTGAGGAGATTCAGGTACATCTGAATGCGGGCAAAGAGGTGGTCAAACTCGCCATCGAGTGGAATGAACAACTCACCTGTATCATTGGCGACGATCTCTCAATCAAGCGTTTACGCTTCTCTGACGAACTGCTCGAGCAGAGCGACAACAGAGGTGCAGATGATGCCGCCATGGCTTTTGATAATGACTTCAGCATCATGACGCTGGAGCTGGCGCGTTTCATTCCCCGCCTGCTGGAACTGTTTGGTGGCGAAGATAAAAGCCACTACGCTGAGAAAATTTAACACAAAATAATGTATTACTTTGGGAACTCATGAAGGCCAGATCAGACAAACATTAAACTGCACATAGAATGGAAGAGCAAGCCACCATGTCATACCATCAAGTAGAACAACTTCGCAAGCATATTCAACAACATATCGTTGGACAATCCGACCTTATTGATCGCCTGTTGATTGCGCTGCTTGCCGATGGCCACTTGTTGGTTGAAGGGGCACCCGGACTGGCTAAAACCACTGCGATTAAAGCGTTGGCAGGTGGTTTGGATGCTGACTTCCATCGGGTACAGTTCACCCCGGACTTGCTACCCGCCGATCTCATTGGCACTGAAATTTACCGCCCTCAAGAGGGGAGCTTTCACTTTCAGGAGGGGCCACTTTTTCACAACCTGGTGTTAGCGGACGAAATCAACCGCTCCCCGGCCAAGGTGCAATCGGCTCTACTGGAGGCGATGGCTGAACGGCAGATCACGGTTGGCCGCACCACCTACCCCCTCCCCGAGCTGTTTCTGGTGATGGCGACACAAAACCCCATTGAACAGGAGGGCACCTACCCGCTGCCCGAGGCGCAGCTGGACCGTTTCCTGATGCATGTGCGGATTGAGTTTCCTAATGCCAGCGAAGAGATGGAAATTTTGCACCTGACCCGCAATGAAGCGCTGCAAAGCAGACCCCTACAAGCCGCTGAGCCACTCAGTCAGGAGGCGATATTCGCTGCCCGCAAAGAGATTCTGCAACTGCACCTGGCCGAGCCGCTAGAGCGCTATCTTGTTGAACTGATCATGGCCAGCCGCACGCCTGGCCGCTACGGTGAAGACCTCGCCCAATGGGTTCAGTACGGTGCCAGCCCGCGGGCCACCATGGCACTGGATCGCTGCGCCCGCGCCCATGCGTGGCTGCGAGGACGCGACTACCTCTCACCCGAAGATATTCATGCAGTGGCACACAATGTGCTGCGTCACCGTATTTTATTGAGCTTCGAAGCAGAAGCGGAGGGTGTCACCTGCGACCAATTGATCGATGAACTACTCAACCGGGTACCGGTACCCTAGCAACGATGCTCGACTTAAAAAGAAGCATAAAAGAGCTGTTTCGCGGAACACCCCGTGCCACGACTACCCGCGAGCCACTGCACTTAACACAACAAGCTCTGCTGGCGCTGCGTCATCACGCCAAACTACTCATCAGCCAGAAGCCACGCCAGGTTCGCTCTGCCCAGTCGGGGGGCTATTTATCACGCTTTCGTGGCCGGGGCACTGAGTTTGATGAAGTGCGCCCCTATCTGCCGGGTGATGATACCCGTGATATCGACTGGCGTGTTTCGGCACGTACTGGCCGCACCTATACCAAGCTGTTTCGTGAAGAGCGGGAGTGCCCACTATTAATCTCCCTTGATCTGCGCCGCCCGATGCACTTCGGCAGTCGGGTCACTTTTAAATCTTTCCAGGCGATACAGGCCGCCACGTTACTCGCCTGGCTAGGTGAGCACCGTGGTGACCGGATTGGCCTCTCTCTTTTCAACGAAGCACACCACCATGAGCTACGCCCCAAGCGAGGCCAAAAAGCGGTGCTACAGCTCATCAACTTGATGCTAGCACACCAGCTGGCGGTTACCGATAAGGGCCAAAAATGCTCCCTTGAGAGCCAACTACTGCGCCTGCAAGCGATCAGCAAAACTGGCAGCCGCCTCTATATCATCAGTGATTTCCATGACCTGGATGCGCTAACCCTTCAACACCTGCGCAGCCTTGCCCGCCACAACGAAGTGGTCTGTCTGTTTATATACGACCCACTGGAGTCTCATCTGCCTGAACAGGGCTACTATACCGTAAGCGATGGCCAGCAACGCTTAACGCTCAGTAGCAACGCCAAACTGGCCAGTGCATTTCACCAGCGATTCGAACAACGCCAGCAGGCGCTACAAGCGCTAGCAAAAAGCCAAGTGATTAAACTGACAACCATTGCCACCGACGACACGCTGTTTGATAAGTTGAGAGGCTTTGCACAATGAACAGCACGCTGGCAAACCCAACAACCGCACCCTCAACTGACCCTTTGGCACAGCTGCGTGATATTCACCTGCCCGAAGCCATCAGTGGGTGGCCACCCGCACCGGGATGGTGGCTGCTACTGGCCACACTGCTGCTACTTATTTTGCTGGCATGGCTCAGCTACCGCCACTATCAACGGGGTGCAATCAAACGTGCGTCACTGCGTGAGCTAGAGCAACTGGCACACCGCTACCCAGACCAACCACAGCAGTTATTACAGCAGCTTTCACAACTTTTGCGCCGCGCCGCACTGGCCACCCAGCCACAAGACGGTGTGGCGGGGCTTAGCGGCCACGCCTGGCTGGCATTCCTCGATGATTTTAGCGATGGGAAGCCATTTACCCAGGGTATAGGGCAAGTTTTGTCTCAAGCGCCTTATCAAAAGAACACCGCTGATTTTGAGGTAGAGCCACTGATCACCCTAAGCCGCCACTGTATTACTCATCTATTCAAGCGGGGGAGCCGTCATGTTTGAATGGGCCTGGCCACTAATGGGACTGCTACTGCCACTACCGTGGTTATTGCGTCGGCTGCTGCCTGCGGTAAAAAATCAACAGCACGCGGCGCTGCGGGTCCCCTTTTTCAATGAGCTGCAACAACTCACGACACAGCAACCCAGCACTCAAACCACAAAATTCAACCGCTCCCCCTGGCTGGCCATCTTAATCTGGTGTTGCCTGGTTCTTGCGATAATGCGCCCACAATGGCTGGGTGAACCCGTTGCGACCCCACTCACCGGTCGTGACCTGCTGATGGCAGTAGATGTTTCGGGAAGTATGGAGGTGCCCGACCTCACCCTGGGTGGAGAGTCGGTCGATCGCCTCACCGTGGTCAAAGTGATTGGTGGTGAATTTATCCAGCAGCGCCTTGGCGACCGTGTTGGCCTGATACTATTCGGCAGTCAGGCCTACCTGCAAACTCCCCTCACCCACGACCGCCACACGGTGACGCAGATGTTGAACGAGGCGCAAATTGGTATCGCCGGTAAAGCGACTGCCATCGGTGATGCCATTGGGCTGGCAATCAAGCGACTCCGTGACCGCCCCGATCAAAGCCGGGTGTTAATCCTGCTCACAGATGGTGATAACACCGCCGGTGAAGTCGACCCTCGGGAGGCCGCACGACTGGCGGCTGAAGATAATATCAAAATCTACACCATCGGCCTGGGCGCTGAGAGCATGCAGGTGCCTGGCTTTTTTGGTAGCCGCACCGTTAACCCATCCGCTGATCTGGATGAAGCGCTGCTGAGTGAGATTGCAGCGTTAACCGGTGGGCGCTACTTTCGGGCCAAAGAGAGCGCTCAATTGAGTGAAATTTATCAGCTACTCGATCAACTCGAACCCTCTGAGGGAGAGAGTGAATATTATCGCCCCCGTGAAGAGCTATACCTCTGGCCACTGGGTTTGGCACTGATTTTATCACTCTGCTTTGCCGGGTACCGGGGGAGGTCACAGTGAGTATCGCTATCGACTGGCAAAGCCTACACCTGT
Organism: Gammaproteobacteria bacterium; assembly: GCA_021647245.1. NCBI lineage: Bacteria > Pseudomonadati > Pseudomonadota > Gammaproteobacteria > Gammaproteobacteria bacterium. Next base: position 51,372 of record JAKIVC010000016.1, on the reverse strand, counting down.
TACGCCCCTGGTGGCTGCTGGCACTACTGCCCGCATTATGGCTGACATGGCGTAGTTGGCGCGCTCAAAACAGCCAGAGTGACTGGTCAAAAGTGGTGGATGCCGAGCTACTGCCACACCTTTTGGATAATGATCAAACAACTCAGCGCCGTTATTGGCCACTACTGCTACTCACCGCGTGGATTATCGCCACCCTTGCCATCAGCGGCCCAGCTTGGAAGAAGCAGCCACAACCACTCTATATGCAAGCGTCTGCGCTGGTGATCCTGCTTGACCTCTCCCGCTCAATGGATGCCAACGACATCACCCCCTCTCGCCTAACCCACGCCCGTCACAAAATACTGGATATTCTGGCACAGCGCAAAGAGGGGCAGACCGGGCTGGTGGTTTATACCGACCACGCCTATGTAGTCTCACCACTCACCGATGATAATCGCACCATTGCCAACCTGGTACCCGCACTCAGCAGTGAGATTATGCCCAGCCAAGGTAGTCAGCTCAGTGTCGCCATTCAACGTGCCAATAAATTGCTTGATGATGCGGGCTTTCAACAAGCACAACTCCTCGTTATCAGCGATGGCGTAAGTGATGAGCAGGCTTACACATTGGCAAAACAGCTGGCCACTAAAAACAGGCGACTCTCAGTGCTGGGAGTGGGTAACCGTCAGGGCAGTCCAATCCCCCTGAAGAGTGGAGGATTCCTTAAAGATAGCCGTGGTGCCATTGTTATCAGCAAAGCGGACCACCCCTCGCTACAGCGCCTTGCAGCTGCCGGAGCGGGCCGTTACTCGCCACTGCGCTATGATGAGAGCGACTTGAAAACGCTATTCCCAGCCAGCCAACAGCCGCTCAATGCGGGCCGTGAGAGTGAGCGACAACAGAGCCAACAGCAGTGGCATGATGAAGGCATCTGGCTGCTCTTGCCGCTACTACTTATTGGCGCTTTTGCCTTTCGCCGTGGCTGGCTTTTTTCAGTACTGTTTTGTGCGCTGTTGTTGCAGCCACAAATGAGCTACGCACTGGCGTGGGATAACCTATGGCAGAGCCCTGACCAACAAGCCGCCAAGGCGATGCAGCAACAGCAGTTCCAACAAGCGGCAGAGCAGTTTGATGACCCATTGTGGCGCGCCACGGCACTCTATCGTGCCGGTGATTATCAACAGGCTGCCGAGCTATTTGGACAACAGAACAGCGTCGATAGCCTCTATAATCAAGGCAATGCCCTCGCAAAAGCGGGTAAACTATCCGAAGCGATCAAGGCGTATGAATCAGCCCTAAAGCAGAACCCTGACCATCAAGATAGCCAGTTTAATTTACAACTACTGCAATCACTGATGGAGCAACAACAAGATCAACCATCCGATAGCGAGCAGCAGGGTGACCAGGGAGAGCAACAAGCGGGAGATAGCCCACAACAGGGCGAACAAGGTGAGCCGCAGTCACAACCGGGTGACACCTCAGGTGAGCAGTCAAAAGAGACACAACCGCCCGAATCGGCAGCTGAACAGCCACCCTCAGAGTCAACACAAAACAGCACAGAACAGCAGGACGCTGCTGAACAGTCTGAGGCCACAGAGCAGCCCCAACAGAGTGACACTGAAGCGACCAAGAGTGATCAGCAGCAAAACCAGCAGGCACTACAGAGTGAGCTTGATACCGAAGGAGAGGAGCAAGCGCAATACTTGCAACAGTGGCTGCGCCGCATTCCAGACGACCCTGGTGGCCTGTTGCGCCGAAAATTTGAGCAGCAGCACCAACAACAACCCCAACAACCTGAGAACCACCAACCATGGTAATCGTGCGCCGGATCTTTTTACTGGTGATGATATTCACCACCCCGCTACTGCAAGCAGCAACCCTGCAAGCAACCGTAGACCGCAACCCCATTAGCGAGCATGAGACGCTACAACTCACGCTGACGCTGCGCGATTATGACGGCCCCATCAACCCTGACTTGACCGCTCTGGAGGGACTATTCGACATACTGGGCAGTCAGCAGAGCAGCCAGGTCAGCATCATTAATGGTCGTATAGATAGCGTCAAACAGCTGCAGATTACCCTCGCCCCCAAGCAGGCAGGGAGAGTGGTCATTCCGACCATTGAGATCGGCAACCTGCAGAGCCAGCCCATCACCCTGCAAGTGGTCGAAGCGAGCAGCCCACAGGCTGCGCAGATTCGTGAGCTGGCACTTGAGATCTCGGTAGACAACACCACACCCTATCTACAGCAACAGGTTATTCTGACGGTGCGGCTCATGCACACCATCAACCTCGCTGAGGGGGTACTTCCCGCCCCAGAAATAGCCGGTGTAGAAACCTACAAACTGGGTGATGATAAACAGTATCAGACCATTCAAGGTGGTCAACGGGTCGGTGTTATTGAGCGTCGCTACGCCCTGTTGCCACAGCAGAGTGGCGAAATTGAGATTCCGAGCATCCTATTCAGTGGCCGCTCCCAAGAGCGAACCATGGGCAGTTTTGGTGGGTTATTCAACCAGGGGAGAGCGATACAAGCACGCTCCAAGCCCATCACACTACAGGTAAAACCACAGCCACAACGTGACAGTGGCATTCACTGGCTGCCTGCCACACAGCTCACCCTGCAAGAGCAATGGTCACCCAGCCAGACACCTTTTCGGGTGGGTGAACCCATTACCCGCACCCTAACCCTGCAAGCCCACGGCCTAAGTGCCAGCCAGTTACCCGAACTGTCCCTCGAGCCCCAAGCCGGTTTCAAAACATACCCGGATCAACCACAACTGGAGACACTCACCAGCTCACAGGGCGTTATCGGCACCCGCGTCGAAAAATATGCCATTGTGCCCATCAAGGTGGGGCCATTCACCCTGCCCGCAATCACCCTCACCTGGTGGAACAGCGAAAGTGAGCAGCTGGAAGTTGCCAGACTGCCGGAAAAGCATATTCAAGTGCTACCCGCACAGCAGTCAATCAATACGATAACCACCCAACCCTTTAAACCAGCTCCCAGCGAAGCAGTACCCTCTACACCCGTAACCACCCAGCCGCAAGCACTCTGGCCCTGGCAGCTAGCCACTGCACTGCTTGCCTTTGCCTGGTTAACAACACTCGGATTAGGCTGGAGAAAGCGGCTACAGCCCCCACAATCAAGCAACCATAACTCGGCGCACTCACCCACAATCAGCCTAAAAGCCATCGCCCGTGCCTGTCATAGCAATCAACCGCAGCAGGCGCGTGACGCGCTGTTAATATGGGGGAAAGCTCACCACCCGCAACAGCCACCCCGCACACTACCTGAGTTGGCTCAATATTTTGAGCTGCCACAAGCACAATCGGCACTCAAGCAACTGGATAGAGCAATCTACACCAACGATAAAAACTGGGATGGCAAGGCGTGCTGGCATGCGATTGAAAACGCACTAAAAAGAGGGAAAAACAGCGCTAAAAATAGCCCCAAGCCACTGTTGCCCGAACTTTATGGCCCATAACCACCGCTCTTTTCAACTATCAGTTATTCGGGGAGCATATAGCGCATATGTGACTGATTGAGTACGAAAACAACCAAGCGTTGCGGTAAAGATGAATACGCTGAGGCGTTACTTCGGCTTAAGCTTGACGCTGTTATTGGTATCGCGGCTTTGACGAATCAACTCATCACCGGTCACAGTGGTAGCTGATTTAGCCAGTCGGTCATAAAGCAGAACATTAACGGTAGCGGCTAAATTCATGCAACCGACGGTAGGTATATAGACAACAGCATCTGCACGATCAATAACCGCCTGGCTAATCGTGCCATCTTCAGGGCCAAAAATATAAAAAGCGTTATCAGGGTGTTGAAATAGCGGCAGCGGTGTCGCCCCCTCTACCAACTCCACACACACCCGCTGGCTCTGGTCCATTTTGTGATTCAAAAATGATTCAACCGGTGTTAGCGGGATGCGCTCCCGCACCCGTTTAGTATCTGTCTGAAATTTAACCGCACGGCTATAACGCTCCCCAGTATAAAAAACAGCATCGGCTCCATAGCAGCCTGCTGCCCGCATCACCGCACCCACGTTAGTCGGTGTTTTGGGGTCAGTTAATCCAATCCAAACTTTTGATCGCTTCATTACTGGCTACTTTTCACTTTATTGCCCTAATTTCCGAGCAGAAACACGTATAATACACAAATGACCTCTCTTACAGAAAAAACAAAAAAATCGCCACCGAACGGGCATATTTTCTGTGTCACTGTAAAATCAACATCTCACCTAAATGCAGTGACAACGGGTCGTCGTCAGCTCGTAGCTTTTAGGGCTATACTCCAAGATCAAAAAACATTATAAAGGGCGATAAGCTTTATGTTGTACCCTCTCTCAGGATCAGATTGAATGCGCACATCTCTCTTCTCAGTCAAAACAATTACGGCTGCTTTCGACACGATCCCTTTCGCTGAATATCGTGACGAAAAAAACATTCTTATTCAAATATTCAGCGGGTTGGGTGGTGAATTTCTCCAACAGATAGCAGAAACCCTCAGCTCACAGCTCCCCCATGCCGTCTGCATCGGTGCGACCACTGATGGTGAGATCTGCAACCAATCTGTATCTACACAGCACTGTATTATCTCAATCAGCACCTTCGACAAAACCGAAATAAGATCTCAGGCATCTACCCATCGATCAAGCTACCAGGCAGGCTGTGAGCTTGCCAGCAAACTGGTAACAAATAAGACAAAACTGCTCATCCTGTTATCCGATGGCACCGCAACCAATGGCGACGATCTGCTACAAGGCATTTATGACCATGCACCCAATATAATCATCGCCGGAGGTATGGCCGGTGATAACGGCACATTCACCCAGACCTACATTACCTGTGGTGACCAACTGATCAAAAGAGGGAGTGTTGCCGTCGCACTGGATGGCGACCACCTACAAGTTAACAATCACTATAACTTTGATTGGCAGCCTATTGGCAAAAAGATGCTCATTACCCACGCTGAAAAGAATCGCGTCTACTCCATCAACAATAAGCCCGCTGCTGAAATATATGCGCATTACCTGGGGTCAGATATCACCCGAAAAATGCCCAGCACCGGCATTGAGTTTCCACTGGTGATGAAGAAAAACGGCGTACTGATTGCCCGTGCAATGCTTGCGGTGCACGGTGATGGATCACTCAGCTTTTCCGGCAATATTCCACAGGAGTGCGAGGTACAGTTTGGCTTTGGCAATACCGCCGCCATTATTAATAAATCAATTAGCGACTCAATAGCGTTCATCAATCAAAATGTGGAGACTTTCTTCGTCTACTCCTGCATGGCAAGACGGCGTTACATGCCTGAAAATATCAATGTTGAAATTGCACCGTTCGCTAACCATGCCACCACCAGCGGCTTTTTTACCTATGGCGAGTTTTTCCACACTCCTCACTCCAATGAGGTGATGAATCAAACACTGACCGTGGTGGCACTGAGTGAGTCTGAAGATTCGATATTCAACATCGACGACATAGCAAAAGATGAGACCGAACAACATGTAGAGACCATTCAGACCTTCAGCGCCCTCTCCAACCTGATTAAAACCTCCACTGATGAGCTGAATGATGCTTTTGATCTATTTGATAACGGGCAATTTATCCTGCTAAAACGCCGCAATGAAGAGGGTTGGCCGGTTGAGTATGTATCAAACAATGTGATGGATATTCTGGGTTATCCTGCCAAAGACTTTCAACAGGAGACGATCGATTTTCTATCACTTATTCATCCGGATGACCTGGACAACGTACTGAGTGAAACGCATCGTGCCATCAATAACAACAGCTGTGACCACTACATTTACGAACCCTACCGGCTTCGCAAACAAGATGGTGAATATCTGTGGCTCTATGATACCACCCGTATTATCCGCAATAAAAACCACGACATAACACACATTGTGGGCTACCTGACCGACATTACAACACGTAAAGAAGCGGAGCAGGAGCTACACCTCTACGCATCCATCTTCCATAGCTCCAGCGAAGCAATCGTTGTCACTAATCACGAGAGTAGAATCATCTCTGTCAATCCGGCCTTCACAGCCATTACCGGCTACTCCGAGAGTGAAGCTGTCGGCCAGACCCCGAGCTTTTTATCCTCAGGAAGACATGGCACTCATTTCTATCAGATGATGTGGAGCGAGCTCCAGTCAACCGGAAAATGGCAGGGTGAAATATGGAATCGCACCAAAGCAGGAGAGCTCTACGCAGAGTGGCTCTCTATCAGCACCCTTCTTGATGAGAAAGGTGGCGTAAAAAACTATATCGCGCTGTTTTCCGATATTACCGAGACAAAGCTGATTAGCGAACGTGTCGAGTTCCTGGCCCACCATGACGCATTAACAGCTCTACCAAACCGTATTCTGTTTCAAGATCGTATGCAGCAATCGATACTGAGTGCAGAGCGAGAAAACACCAAAGTCGCCCTGCTCTATCTCGACATTGATCACTTTAAAAGTGTCAATGACTCGCTGGGCCACCGCACCGGAGACCTCTTGCTCAAACAAGTAGTTAGCCGCTTACAGCGCACATTACGCCAAAGCGACACCATCAGCCGGCATGGGGGTGATGAGTTCCTGTTACTGATTGATAACCTGCAAGATATTTCACCCGTGATGTCTGTTATCGATAAAATAACCGAGCTGATGAAAAGCCCCTTTGAAATCGAAGAGCATCAAATTCACACCTCCACCAGTATCGGCATTGCAATCTACCCCGACGATGGCAAAGATTTTGATACCTTGCTACAGCACGCCGATACCGCCATGTATCACGCTAAAAACAGTGGCCGCAACACCCATCACTTTTTCACAGCGGAAATGCACGCCAAAGCGAAGCAGAAGCACTTCATGCAAAACTACCTGCATAATGCTATTTCAAACCAAGAGCTCTCTCTAAAATTCCAACCACAATATTGTCTTCACACAAAACAGATTATTGGAGTCGAAGCGCTGCTGCGCTGGCGCTCAGGCACACTGGGGAAAGTCACACCTGAGCTTTTTATTCCGCTCGCCGAAGAGAATGGCCATATCATTGAAATTGGTAACTGGGTCATCAAAGAGGCGTGTCGAGAGTTACAAACGCTACGCAAGCTGGGCCATTGCGACCTCACCATGGCGATCAATATATCGGCCTTGCAGTTTAAACAAGCCAACTTCATTACCAACTTGCTTTCGATTGTTGCCCAGTTTGATCTAGCTACTTCGTACATTGAGCTAGAGCTGACAGAGTCCATATTGATCAGCAATATTCAGCGCAACCTTGATATGCTGAATTCATTGAAAGAGGCCGGATTCAAAATGGCGATAGATGACTTCGGCACCGGCTACTCAAGCCTCTCCTATCTCAAGCGTTTCCCTGCGGATGTGCTCAAAATCGACCGCGCTTTTATCAGTGATATTGTCGAAAATGAAGATGACAAATCAATTGTCAATGCCATCATCGGTTTATGTAAAAGCTTCAACCTGAAAGTCATTGCAGAGGGCGTAGAGACTCAAGCCCAGTTCGACCACCTCCAACAACAAGGGTGCGATATGATTCAGGGCTATTTTTTCAGTAGACCGCTCACCAGCCAGGCTCTGATAGAAAAACTGAAAAAACACTAAACGTGTGTAGGGTGCATTAGCTCATGGCCAAGAGAAGCGCTGTAAAACGGCACTGAACACCGCATCTAACCCTGCCTTTAGCGCAATATCCTGCTGTTTATGGGGATGTGTAAAACTTAAAGTCTCTGCATGCAGCAGCAGCCGCCGGCAATTAAATTGCTCACGAAATAACGTGTTGTGCTTACCATCACCATGGCTGGTATCCCCCACTACCGGATGAAAAATATGTTTCATATGGCGGCGCAGCTGGTGTTTGCGCCCGGTTTGAGGTTGCAACTGTAACAGTGAGTAGCGTGCGGTAGCATAGCGCCCCACTGCGTGGGGTAACTCTACCTGATTGAGTCGCCGGTAAGTTGTGAGCGCAGGCTGTGGCGGCTTTTGCTGATCCGCTTGTGCATCGGTCATTTTATCCAGCTGCTCTTTGAGTGGGTAATCAATAACACCCTCGGCGGCACAATAACCACGCACCACAGCCAAATAGCGTTTTTCAGTTGCGCGCTGGATGAATATCTCGCCCATTTGCCGTGCAGTGCTCGCATCCAGTGCAAATAACAGCACCCCTGAGGTCGGCTTATCCAGGCGGTGCACCGGGTAGACACGCTGTCCGATCTGATCCCGCACTATCTGCACTGCAAATTGCGTTTCATAGCGGTCTATCATCGAGCGGTGTACTAATAATCCAGCCGGTTTGTTGATCGCTACCAACCACTCATCACGGTAAATAATATCCAGCATCACGACGGCTTCAACAAGAGCGGATTTTGGCACACCTTACAGAGGTAGCGAGCTTGGCCACGCTCTATTTTATTGTGCCGAATGGTGGTGAGTTGATGGCTACGACAGCCACAATGGTACTCAATACGCGGTAGGCGGCGCTGGGGTATACCCTCCATATCATAGCGACACGTCACTGAGGGTTGCACACCCAACATCCGCATCAGATCTTGCCACTCAACACCGTGTGGCTTGATATTTCGCCACCCATAAAGTGAGTCTGCCACATAGTGCGCTACCTCGTGGGGTACGGTATTGGCCAGGTTATCAGCAAAATATTTAGCAAACAGATAAGGGTTGTAGCGAATTTCACGCACACCCTGCACGACACGATACATACCCGCTGCACGGCCACGCAGATTGAAGTGCACCGGGATCGGGGCAAATGTTTTGTTTAACCGTTCAGATGCCTGCTGAAGTGTTGTGGTCGTTGCCCGCAGCACCTGCTGCTGTTGCTCGAGGCTAATGGGCGGAGTTGTCTTCATTTTCTGTCACTCAGCAGGGCTAATTTGGCACCGCGTGTTAGCTGTTTAATGGCATACTCACGTTGGCAAGCATGGGGGCGGCTATCACAACGCTCCTGATAGACCAACACCACCGGGCGGCGGCTGCGAGTGTAGCGCGCACCCAGCTGATTACTGCCGTTGTGCTCATCCACTCGCCGTTGCAGCTCAGTGGTTACCCCGGTGTAGAGGCTGCCATCTACACAACGCACCATATAGACAAACCACTCAGTCATTAACTCAGCAGCTCATCCACTTGCTGTTGCAGCTGGTCACGTTCGCTGCGCATCGCTTGCAGCGCCTGCTCCAACTCATCGACACGCTTTCGCAGTGAATCCTCTTCACTTTCACTCGCTAACACCTCAAGCGGCATCACTATTTCACCACAAAAGAGCTGGCCATAACGGCACTCACGCCGGCCCGCTTCGCGGGGTAACTTCACCACCAGCGGCTCATCCCGCGCCATCAATGTTTCAAGTACCCGCTCCACCTCTTGCACATCGGAAAACTCACACAATCGACGGGTACGACTGCGCAACTCTCCCGGCATTTGAGGGCCGCGCAGTAACATCACAATCAACACCGCAAGGGATTGAGAATTTAATTTAAGCGCACCAAATTCAGTATTACAAAAGCGATGTTTATATTTGGTGACCCGACTACCACTCGCCTCGATCAGCAGATGGCGCTTTAACAACTCATCCACAATAGCCTGCACCTCGCTCTCAGTAAGTGCCATCACCGGTTCGCGATTACTTTTTTGATTGCAGGCACTCGTTAAACTATTCAGAGAGAGTGGATACTGCTCAGGGGTCGTCAGCTCTTTTTCCAACAAGCAGCCAATCACCCTTGCCTCATTTGTCGTTAGCACGTTATCCATACTCCCCCCCCAAACAGAAAGCGCCATTGTCACGTTAAAGAACCGATTAGGCAAGTAGCAAATATGATAGGCCACACGGCTGTTTTTTTGCTAAAAAAGCATTAATATACCCCCTTTTCACTCCTCATTTTAAGGTCATTACGTGGACGATTTCACCCTGGGGCAACGCTGGATTTGTGATGCCGAGCTTTCGCTTGGCCTCGGTACTGTTATGAGCGGTGACCTTCGCAGTGTCACCATCCTGTTTCTCTCAAGCGGTGAAACCCGTACCTACAGCAAACAGAGTGCGCCATTAAGCCGAGTCTCCTTTGCTCCGGGTGACCTTATCCCCAGCCATGACGGATGGAAAATGCGCATTAAATCCCTGCAAGTTGATGAGGGTGTGATCACCTACCTGGGAGAAAGTGAGGCGGGTGAAGCGGCTGAACTACATGAGAGTCAGCTTGATAATTTTATCCAGCTCAATCGCCCCGCAGACCGTCTTTTCAACGGCCAGCTTGATGCCAGCAAGCTATACCAGCTACGCTGTGAAACTATCCACCACCAATATGAGCAAGCACGCTCACCACTGCAAGGCTTGACGGGTGCTCGCACCACGCTAATCCCCCATCAGCTGTATATCGCCCATGAAGTGGCCAACCGTTATGCACCCAGAGTGCTGCTGGCCGATGAAGTCGGCTTGGGTAAAACCATTGAAGCGGGGCTGATCCTTCACCAACAGCTGCTCACCGAGCGCGCTCGGCGGGTACTGATTGTGGTGCCAGAAAGCCTTTCCCACCAATGGCTGGTAGAGATGCTGCGCCGTTTTAACCTCAGTTTTAGTCTGTTTGATGAAGAGCGCTGCCTGGCGATCGAGGAGAGCAGCGGTCTTGACAACCCGTTTAGCAGTGAGCAGCTCGTATTGTGCAGCCTCGGTTTTTTGGTTAATAACCCCCAACGTGCGTTGCAAGCACTCGCAGAAAAGTGGGATCTATTGGTAGTTGATGAAGCCCACCACCTGCAATGGTCACCCCAGCAGGAAAACCCGGAGTACCAACTCATTGCCCAACTAACTGCCAAGATAGCCGGCGTATTACTACTCACCGCCACACCTGAGCAGCTGGGTAAAATGAGCCACTTTGCACGCCTGCGGTTGCTTGATCCGGATCGATTTCCTGACTATGAGAAATTTATCGAAGATGAGAAGGGTTATCAATCCATCTCCTCGCTGGTTCAGCATCTTTTGAGCGAACAGCCCATCACACCAGAGCAAGTTAGTCACCTGAAACAGGTACTAGGCGAAGATGAGCATCTGCACACATTGCAGATCGTGCAGAAACCCGTAGCGAATAAGTCACATGGCGAGGCTCGTGAATCACTGATTAACTCACTCCTTGATCGCCATGGCACCGGGCGCGTTTTGTTCCGCAACACCCGCGCCACCATAAAGGGCTTTCCTGCCAGGGAGGCTACGCTCTATCCACTCCCCCTTCCGCCTCCTTACGCTGAAATACTCCGTGAATTTGAAAACAGCAGCCTCAGTGACCCACAGCAGCTGCTCTCCCCCGAGCTGCTCTATAGAACCACGGATAACCCAGTGCCGTGGTATCAATTTGACCCTCGCATCACCTGGCTGCAAGAGAGATTAACCACACTTTGTCCCAGCAAAATATTGCTTATCACCGCCAGTGCCACCACCGCGCTGGAGATTGCCAAAGCACTGCGCATTCAATCCGGCACCCATGCGGCAGTGTTTCATGAAGGGATGGGGATTGTGGAGCGCGACCGTGCGGCCGCCTATTTTGCGGATGAAGCCAGCGGTGGTCAGCTGCTCATCTGCTCCGAAATTGGCTCAGAGGGGCGAAACTTTCAATTTGCCCACCACCTGGTGCTGTTTGACCTCCCCTTCAATCCGGATCTATTGGAGCAGCGCATCGGCCGCCTCGATCGTATCGGCCAATCACAAACGATCCAGATTCACATCCCCTACCTAGAGAACAGCGCACAGGCCGTGATGGCCAGTTGGTACCAGCAAGGACTCAATGCATTTGCGCATACTTGCCCCGCTGCACAAGGCCTGTTTAGTGAGTTGCAACCCCTGTTAACTGAAGCACTGCATCAGGTAGAGCAGCTAGACCATGACATCAGCGACCTAATAGCCACCACCCAAAAACAGCATCAACAGCTCAACAAGGTGCTGCAACAAGGACGCGACCCACTACTGGAGATCAACTCCTGCCGCCCCAAAATCGCACAAGCACTGGTGCAGCAAGCGGCCGCTCAGGAACAACCCGAGCAGCTTCACTGCTATCTGGAGCAACTATTCGACTGTTATGGGGTTGAGAGTGAAGAGCATGATGATTCCAGTTACCTGATTCGTCCCGGCGACCACATGCAGGGACACTTCCCCGGCCTGCTTGAAGAGGGCATGCTGATCACCTACCAGCGCAACATCGCACTCTATAATGAAGATATGCACTTTCTCACTTGGGAGCACCCCATGGTACAAAATGCTATGGAGATGATCAGTAGTAGTGAGCTGGGCAACAGCTGCCTGATAGTCATCAAACAGCAAGGTCTGCCACCGGGTAGATTACTACTTGAAACGCACTTTTTGCTGGAGGGAAACCCCGGCATTGTCGAAAACAACCGCCGCTACCTACCCCCCACCCCGCTGCGTGTGCTGGTTGATGCCGATGGCAATGATATTGGCAGAAAACTGAGCTATCAGCAGCTCAACCTGCTCTCGTTACCGATTGATAAGGAGACCTCAGCACAAGTGATCAAAGGCTACAGTCAAGAGATAAGAGAGATGATCAAAAATGCCAGCACCCTGGCCGAAAGCCAGCTCCCTGAGCGGCTGGCGCGAGAGCACCAACAGAGCAAACAATCACTGCAGCGTGAGCTGGATCGATTGGTGGCGCTAAAACCACACACCCCCCATATCCGCGAAGAGGAGCTTGAATTTTTCAGAGGTGAATTAAGCAATCTGGAGAAGCTGTTTCAAACCGCACAACTCAGGCTGGATAGCCTGCGGGTGATTGTAAGCACCTGAGTTATGCGGGTGTCAAATAACCGGTACAGCGAGCGCTTCACCTTCTCGCCCACTGTTTCTCTCGCAGATTGTCAGGCACCTGTAAAAACACCACTACTCACCGTTACACTTTGGCTCTATGTGAAATAGAGTGCTTACAATCCCAGCGCGTATGCGACAAACGCGGGGAGTCTCGCATGGCTTTACTTTTCTCTTGGTCGAGAACAGAGAGTACGCGTTGCCGTAGTCTCGGTAAAACCTATGCAAGTCTCCCCAGGGGTTTACCCAATTGAATGATGCATAACCCCATTGTCCATTGATTTTATAGGAAATACCCCCTCCATTGTCGGTATCAGCGATTACGAATGGTAGGGACTCTTCTCCGCTCTTTTTTGCCAAACATATCACTTTGCCGCACAATAGGTGTTTTGCTGAGTATCGATATCGACCACCATGAATCTACATGAATTTCAAGCCAAAAAGCTGTTTCGCGAGGCGGCTATTCCGGTGCCGCTCGGTGAAGTGGTGGATAGCCCTTCTGCGGCGGTTGAGACGGCTAGTCGTTTAGGTGGTCAGCAGTGGATTGTTAAGGCGCAGGTGCATGCGGGTGCGCGGGCAGCGGCGGGCGGTGTGCGCTGTTTTAGTGATCTGGAGAAGTTACGCCTCTACGCAAAAAGCATGTTAGGTGAACGGTTGATTACCGCCGAAAACGCTCCCGATGGGCAACCTGTGAATCACCTTTTAATCGAAGCACCTTGTGGTATAAAAAAAAGCTATCGATTGAGTCTGATGTTTGACCCCCTGCTAGGAGAAATTATATTTCAGGGTGCAGCGCTTGCGCCCGTTGATGGCGCTCCTGAGCCACCTTCCTGCACTCCATTTCATGTCAAAGTAGATCGTTCCTCTGGGTTACACTGTTTTCAACGTCGCCAGCTTGCGGTTGCAATGGGTGTTGAGAAGGCGAGCTGGTCGCAATTTTTCGATATAACTCATGCGCTATATCAGCTGTTTATAGAGAAAGACCTGCTGTTGATTGAGGTGGATAGTTTGGTGGAGAGTGAACGAGGGGAGATGATGGTCTTGGATGCCCGGGTTCAGGTCGATGACAATGCCCTTTATCGGCAGCCTCAGCTGGCACAGCTGGAAGATTTGAGCCAGGATGACTTTCATCATAACCACACCGATAGCCATGGTCTCGGCTTTATCACCATGGAGGGTGATATCAGCTGCATTGTAAATGGCACCGGACTTGCGCTTGCCACCTTGGATATGATTCAGCTAAAGGGTGGCCAGGTTGCCAATATTATTGATGTAAACAACGAGGTGAGCATTGAGACGCTGGCTGAAGCGTGTGGCTTTGTTTGGCAAAAAGAGCATTGCAAAAGTATTTTAATTAATATTGTGGGTGGTATTGTGCAGTGCAATATTGTCGCCGCCGGAGTGCTTGAAGCGATGCGCAGATATGGTGTGAGTTGTCCGGTGGTTGCACGGATAGAGGGCAGCCTCGTTGAAGAGGCGAAACTACTGTTTACACAGGCAGAGCAACGGGTTGATGTTGTTCAGGCACTGGATGATGCGATTGTCGCGGCTGTTTTGGCAGCGGATTCATAATGGCTATTTTAGCCGACAAAAACACACGGGTTATCTGCCAGGGCATGACCGGCACCGAAGGCTCCCACCACGCCGCCCAATGCATCGCTTATGGCACCGACCTAGTGGCGGGTGTAACACCGGGAAGGGGTGGTGAGAGACACCTTGATCGCCCAATATTTGACACCGTCACTGAAGCCGTTGAGGCAACCAATGCCACTGCTTCGATGATTTTCGTTCCCCCGTTGCAAGCGGCTGACGCTATTCTTGAGGCGACCGATGCGGGTATCAAAACCATTGTCTGCATCACTCGGGGTATTCCCGCGCACGACATGATAAAGGTGAAGGCGATTACTCGCGCACACGGGGTCAGCTTGATTGGCCCGAATTGCCCTGGAATCATTACCTCAGGGGAGTCCAAGCTGGGTATTATGCCCAGTGCGATCCACAAAAAAGGCACTATTGGCATTGTTTCACGCGCTGACAGCCTCACCTATGAAGCGGTTATGCAGACTACCCAGATTGGGCTGGGGCAGACCACCACTGTGGGCATTGGCAGTGATTTTGTCATGGGGATGGACTTTATTGATGTCATTAAGCTTTTTGAAGGTGATCGGCGCACCAAAGGGATTATTTTAGTGGGCGAAATAGGCGGTAATCTTGAGGAGCGCACCGCACAATATATTGCCGATGAGGTGCGTAAACCGATGTTAAGTTATATCGCCGGTGTAATGGCACCGCCAGGTAAGTATATTGGCGGTGTCGGCATGATTCAAAGTAGTGGTATTGGCAGTGCAGCCTATAAATGTGCGGTGCTTGCTGAGGCCGGGGTACAAATTGTACAGAGTCCGACTGAGTTAGGGCCACGTATGCTGGATTTTTTTGAAGGTTGATGAATGGCAGGGCAGAGTAATAATCTACGCATTGTAATGGGACAACTCAATATGTTGGTCGGTGACGTAGAGGGCAATGTTACCCAGCTGGTTGATGCGGCGGTACGCGCACGGGACGAGCTCGATGCGGATGTAATCCTATTCCCGGAGCTGGCACTTACCGGCTACCCACCAGAAGACCTGCTGTTACGTGCGGGGCTGTACCAGCGCATTAACCTCGGGCTTAAGCGGTTGCAGCAACAGATGATCGGTATCACCGCAATTGTTGGCTACCCGCAGCAGCTCAATGGCCACACTTATAATGCGCTCTCTGCCATTGCAGAGGGTGCTATTTTGGCCACTACCTATAAACGATTTTTGCCAAATTATGGTGTTTTTGATGAAAAACGCTATTTTGATTCGACGACAAAGCCCCCCGCAACCCTTGAGGTGAATGGTTTTAAATTAGCACTACTGATCTGCGAAGATATGTGGCATGTTGAACCAGCCGCTGAAGCCGTTGCACAAGGTGCAGAGCTACTATTAGTGGCCAACGCTTCCCCCTATCACGTAGCCAAGGGAGAGGAGCGCATTAAAGTGGCTCGGCAGCGTGCCCGTGAAACCGCATCTCCCATTGTCTATACCAATCTAATTGGCGGCCAGGATGAGCTGGTTTTTGATGGTGGATCGTTTGTTGTGGATGCACAGGGAGATCTGCAACAGCAGGTGCCATTCTTTGAAGAGGGGCTATTTGTCGCTGAGTTTTTTCGCAGCAACGATGGCATCACTACTCAACGTGGCATCAGCCAACCCACCTTTCGCGAAGAGCGTAATATCTATCGTGCGCTAGTGCTTGGGGTGCGGGATTACATTGATAAAAACGGCTTTAGTGGCGCAGTACTCGGGCTTTCTGGGGGCATTGACTCAGCGTTGACGCTGGCGATTGCAGTGGATGCCATTGGCGCTGATCGTGTTGAAGCGGTCATGATGCCCTCACGCTACACTGCCGACATGAGCCTTGAGGATGCCGCAGAAGAGGCGGTGACACTGGGTGTCGATTACCGTGTGATCACTATCGAACCGCTTTACGATGCTTTTATGTGCAGCCTGGCTGATGAGTTTTCCGGTTTGCCAGCGGATACCACCGAGGAGAACCTTCAGGCACGCTGCCGCGGGGTGCTGTTAATGGCCATCTCCAATAAAAAAGGTAAAATTGTCTTAACCACCGGTAACAAAAGTGAGATGGCAGTGGGTTATGCCACACTTTATGGTGATATGGCGGGTGGCTTCGCGGTACTGAAAGATGTGCCCAAAATGCTGGTATACCGCCTGTCTGAATATCGCAACGCCCTTTCTAAGGTCATTCCGCAGCGGGTCATTGATCGCCCACCCTCTGCTGAGCTGGCACCTGACCAAAAAGATCAGGATAGCTTGCCACCCTACAATATTCTGGATGCTATTTTGGCGCGTTATGTGGAGCAAGAGCAGTGTATTGAGGAGATTATTGCTGCGGGATTTGAAGAGAAAACGGTTAAGCGGGTGGTTCGCTTGGTTGATCTGAATGAATACAAACGCCGCCAAGCGGCCCCAGGGGTGCGAGTCACGCAACGGGCATTTGGTCGTGACCGCCGCTACCCAATCACTTCAGCTTATAACCGCCGACAACGTTGATTTTATTGCGGTGTCGCTTGGTGCGAGCAAAGTGCCTAAGCAGGTTTTTCACAGAGCGTTACCACCTCTTTCATCTGCCGGCGTGACGAGAGTTCGGGCAATTCGGCAGGGTAACCGATGGTCAAGATGGCTATCGGTTTCAGCCCCTCTTTTATCTTAAGCGCGTCTATTAACGGCTGCTCGTCAAACTGACCAACCCATGCCGATCCCAGCCCTGCGGCAACCGCGGCCAGTTGCGCGTATGCCGCAGCTATAGTGGTATCTTGCAGGGCGTAGAGTGCCTCGCCTCGCGCTGCAAACTCACTGGCTGAGCGTTGTGGGTCACTGCAAAACACCAAGCAGAGTGGCGCTTCATTAATAAATGACTGCCCTTGTGCTGCTGCGGTGATCTCGGCGCGCTGCTCTACAGACGTTACCGCATAAATATGATAAGCCTGTAGATCGCCCGCACTGGGAGCGGCGCAGGCCGTTTCCAGTATGGCGTGCAGTTTCTCTTGTTCTACCGGCATGTCGGCCTGATATTTACGCACTGAATGGCGGTTTCGTACCGTAGCAAAAAGGTCCCACATCTTGTTATCTCCTGTTAAGCATTGGCCAGTTTGTCGAGCAACTCGGAAATGGCCGGGTGATCAGGGTCGTTATATTGCAATACTTTGAGTGCATCCTGC
The DNA here is from genome assembly GCA_021647245.1 of Gammaproteobacteria bacterium. Lineage (NCBI taxonomy): Bacteria > Pseudomonadati > Pseudomonadota > Gammaproteobacteria > Gammaproteobacteria bacterium. Next base: position 33,798 of record JAKIVC010000016.1, on the reverse strand, counting down.
GCCAGGTCAATATGTTTGAGCAGAATATAGGCTTCTGTCATAGCTGCCAATGCATCCCCTGTTGAGGGGGTACCATTAAATCGCTCCAGCACCTCTTTACTGTGATTAACCGCGGCGATATAGGCACCACGTTCTATATAGTGTTGGGCGATATGTACTTCATTACGCGCCAAACTGTTACGCAGAAACAGCATGCGTTGCCTGGCATCGGCAACATAGCGGCTACCCGGAAAGCGACTAATCAGTTCTGAAAAGTAGTAAAAAGAGCGCTGCACAGACTCCGGATCTCGCTTGGCCGGGTCGACCTTGAAAAGATCATCCATGAAACTATCGCGGCTGTGAAAGTGCGCTAAACCACGTAAATAATAGGCATAATCAACATCAGAGTGGGTTGGGTAGAGCTTGATGAAACGGTTAGCCGCAGCGATTGCTGATTCAGGGTCATTCACCTTGTAGTAAGCAAAGGCATTCATCAGCATCGCCTGCTGGGTGAGTGCTTCAAACGGAAAGCGACTCTCCATCATTTCGAAGTGTTCGATTGCAAAGGTGTAGTCCTCATGGCGCAGTGAGTCGACCCCCTCTTCGTAGAGTCGTTCAGAGCTCCAGCCTGAAGGCATATCGGCCTCCAAAGTGGCGCAACCACTTAAATGCAGCGGTGCCGTAACAATAAGGATAAAAAATACTTTTTTTATTAAACATAACAGGTGATCAGACATAGATTGCTTTTAAAAACTGGCTAGTGACAATACGCTAGTGTAGTGCATCGCACGGCATGAGGAAATAGAGGAGATGAGAAAGCGATCACACACTGTGCGCAGGGGCTGCTGCGGCGAACTTTCCCCCAATATAAACGCCGCACTATACCTCGCATGATTGATACGGCATAATGCGGGCGAACAAACATTTATTAGGATGATAAAAAATGAACACTCTAAAAACAGTACCCTTAGCACTCCTTCTGCTGCTCACCCTGGTTGTCACCGGCTGTGGCGGTACAAATGTTATGCGGGTAGATGCATCAGAAGAGCATGCCATCAGCGATCGCTGGAACAGTAAAGATTCACAGCTGGTCGCTGATGAGATGATTACTGACATGCTCTCATTCCCTTGGTTGAAGCGCTTTAACCGCGCACATCCGGGCGAACGTGCGGTTATTATGATTGGTCGAGTTAAAAATAAATCACACGAGCATATTCCGGTTGATATGTTTATTAATGACATCAAAAAAGCCGTTATTCGCAGCGATTTGGCTGACTTTGTTGTCAGTGGTTCAGAGCGCCAGGATCTTCGTAATGAAAAATCAGACCAGGATCTGCACGCAGCGCAAGCCGTTGAGGCGGGACAAGAGCAAGCATCAACCTTTATGCTCTCTGGCTCAATTAACTCGATTGCAGATAAATCCGGTAGAAAATCTGTAACCTCTTATCAGGTCGATTTAAAGCTGATTAATGTAAAAACCAATCGTGAAGTGTGGGTGGGGCAGAAGAAAATTCAAAAAGTTTCTGAGAAATCTATGCTTAACTGGTAACCATAAATCCTCAATTTTGACAGAGCCAGCCTTCACCGGCTGGCTTGCCAAGATTAGTCGCGCTCATCAATCCATGTCATCTGTATCGCCTCTAACACCTTTTCGCCCGTGTGGCTTGGATCATCATCAAACTCAGCAAGTTCAATGACCCAGTTGTGCAAATCGGTGAAACGTACTCGCTTTGGGTCAACATCCGGGTGAGCCTCGTCCAGTGCGATGGCGATATCAAATAGATCTATCCACTTCATTTGCTCCCCTCCGAAACCAAGTTAATGGTGTATTTGGGTATCTCCACCACCAGCGTTTCATCAGCAACCACTGCCTGGCAGCTGAGTCGAGAATCGGGTTCCAGCCCCCACGCTTTATCCAGCATATCATCTTCATCTTCAGTCGCTTCATTCAGTGAGTCTGCACCTTCGCGGACGATGACATGGCAGGTGGTACAAGCACCGACTTTCTCACAGGCGTGTTCAATCTCAATGTCATTTGCCAATGCGGCATCACAAATACTGACACCTGGCTCGGCCTCAATCACAGCACCTTCTGGGCAGAGGGTTTCGTGGGGTAGGAAAATGATTTTTGGCATGTTAAATGTCATCCACTTGATGGCCAGCAAGGACCTGTTTAATACTGGCATCCATGCGCCGGGCTGCAAAGTCAGCGGTCGCTTTTTGTAACACAGAGCTGTTCTGCTGGATAGCGCTGTGGTCATCACCATTCATAACGGCTTTAAGAGCCGATAGTGCTTGCTCGATTGCTGCTCGCTCCTGATCACTTAGCAAGCGGGCATCTGCATTGAGCGCCACATCAACCGACTCGACTAAACGGTTAGCCTCTACCTGAGCTTCGCGCAGGCGACGCGCCTCCAAATCCTCTTTTGCATGGCTCATCGAGTCGCGCAGCATGCTCTCAATTTCACTCGCCTCCAGTCCGTAGGAAGGTTTTACCTCTACACAACTCTCAACGCCTGTGGTCAGCTCTTTGGCAGACACCGTCAGCAAGCCATCTGCATCCACTTGAAAAGTAACCCGTATTTTCGCACCGCCAGCGGCTTTTGGCGGAATTCCCCTGAGGGTAAAACGCGCCAACGAACGACAGTCAGAGACCAGCTCTCGCTCACCCTGCAACACGTGAATCGTCATTGCCGTCTGACCATCTTTAAACGTAGTAAAATCCTGAGCACGCGCCACGGGGATTGTGGTGTTGCGCGGCACCACTTTTTCCACCAGCTCGCCCATCGTCTCCAGCCCCAGTGAAAGTGGAATAACATCCAGCAGCAGTGCATCATCAGCCGGTTGATTGCCTACCAGAATATCCGCTTGTTGCGCCGCACCCATCGAGACAACTTTGTCGGGGTCTATGGTGGTGAGTGGCGCTAACGCAAAAAACTCACCCACTTTTTCTCGCACCAGTGGCACCCGAGTGGAGCCGCCGACCATGACCACCTCTTTAATTTCATCCACGCTGATATTGGCATCTCGCATCGCACGCCGACAGGCAACCAGCGTCCGTGAAACGAAAGCCTCTACCCGCTGATTAAACTGTTGGCGGGTTATTTCACCCTGCCACGCCACACCAAAGCTGGCATCAAGCTTAATAGTGACCGACTCGACCTCTGTCAGCCGCTCTTTGGCTCGTCGGGCTATCGCCATCACATGGCGTAACTGATTATGCTTGGCATCATCATCAATCTTCGCCTGTTCCATCACCCACTCAGCCAGTACCCGATCAAAATCATCGCCACCTAGCGCCGAATCGCCGCCGGTTGAAAGCACCTCAAACACCCCTTTTTGCATCCGCAATATGGAAATATCAAAGGTACCGCCACCCAGATCATAGATGGCATGAATACCCTCTGCACTCTGATCAAGCCCATAGGCCAGCGCTGCCGCCGTTGGCTCATTCAGCAGGCGCATCACCTTTAATCCCGCGACCGTGGCAGCATCTTTGGTTGCCTGGCGCTGTGCATCATCAAAGTAGGCAGGCACGGTAATAACAACACCGGTAAGCTCGCCACCGAGAGTCGACTCGGCTCGTAGCTTCAGTGTTTTAAGGATTTCAGCAGAAATTTCAACAGGACTGACATCACCCACAACGGTGTGAATACGTGGCATCTGACTATCACCCGCAACAAACTGATACGGTAGACGTGCTCCGAGGTGTTTAATGTCTTCTATGCCACGCCCCATGAGGCGCTTGACGGATGCGATGGTATTCAGAGGGTCTTCGCTGGCAGCCGCCAGCGCTTGCGCCCCCACTTGGGGCGCTGCGTTTTCGCGATAGCGCACGACCGAGGGTAAGATATACTCCCCCGATTCGTCGCACAGCGCTTCAGCAATACCATTACGAACACTGGCGACTAATGAGTTAGTCGTACCCAGGTCGATACCGGCCGCTAAGCGATATTGATGGGGGGCGGCACTAAGGCCGGGTTCACTGATTTGTAGTAGTGCCATGACGTTTCTTTAATTCATTGAGAGTGTTGCATGATTTGTTTTTTCCTTGCCGGAATGAAAACGACTTCTCGTGCAACACTCTCTCATTGATTGGATTGGCTTAAGTGAGACGCTCTTCCAATGACGCTGCCTCTTCATATAGTTTATTGAGAAATTGTAACTTAATCACCTCATCACAGGCAGGCTGAAGATCATCTTTTGCGGAAAAAAGAGCCTGCAATCGATCTTTACACGCTTGCTGCTGCTGTTGTACATGTGTGAAAAGCGCGCCTAGCTGACCTAAATCCTGGTTGGCTGCAATCATCTCTAACTCTTCCCGCAGCTGCATCTGCGTCATCAGGAACTCCGTATCATTCAGGGTATGCTGCTGACACTCAACATGCTTTAGCTGTAATAGATGGCGAGCGCGGCAGAGATCGTCTCGCAGTATCCGGTAACCATCATTGACCAAGGTCGCTTTTTGTTGAGCCAGGCAACGCTCGTGAGCTGAGGCGTTCACAAATCGGTCAGGGTGAACGACCCGCTGTAGCTCTCGATAAGCGCGGCTTAGCTGCGACGGGTCAATTGCGAATTGAAGCGGCAATTGGAATAGCTCAAAGTAGTTATCAGTGCAAGGAAGGTCGATCATCAGACGTTAAAGCTTTCACCACAACCACAAGCATCTTTAACATTGGGGTTGTTGAATTTAAAGCCCTCATTCAGCCCCTCTTTGGTAAAGTCCAGCTCGGTACCATCCAGATAAAGCAGGCTCTTTTCATCAACGATAATCTTCACCCCTTTATCTTCAAACACTTGGTCACCCGGCTCAAGCTGATCCGCAAACTCAAGCACATAAGCCATGCCCGAACAGCCGCTGGTTTTCACACCCAGACGCAGGCCAACACCTTTGCCCCGGCTTTCAAGAAAGGCTTGAACATGGCCTGCGGCCGCCTCAGTCATTGTTAGCGCCATATGCTTCTCCTTACTGCTTTTTCTTAAGGTCTTCTACTGCGGCCTTAATGGCATCTTCTGCCAGTACCGAGCAGTGAACCTTAACCGGTGGCAACTCAAGCTCATCGACAATTTCAGAGTTTTTAATGCTTAACGCTTCATCCAGTGTCTTGCCTTTCACCCACTCGGTAACCAGTGAACTGGAGGCAATAGCAGAGCCGCAACCGTAGGTTTTAAAGCAGGCATCTTCAATCACACCCTGATCATTAACTTTGATCTGTAGCTTCATCACATCACCACAAGCGGGCGCACCCACCATGCCGGTACCCACATTTTTCTCTTCTTTATCAAACGAACCCACATTGCGGGGATTTTCGTAGTGATCGAGTACTTTTTCTGTATATGCCATGATAATTACCTCTGAATCTTAATGGGCTGCCCACTGAACTTTTTCGATATCGATACCCTCTTTATGCATCTCCCACAGCGGCGACAAATCACGTAGCCTACCCAGCTTTTCCTGGATCAATTTAGCCGCAAAGTCCACATTTTCTTCAGTGGTAAAGCGACCAAATGAAAAGCGTAACGAGCTATGTGCCAACTCATCACTGCGACCAATCGCACGCAACACATAAGAGGGTTCAAGGCTTGCGGAGGTGCAAGCGGAGCCGGATGAAACCGCCAGATCCTTCAGCGCCATAATCAGTGACTCCCCCTCAACAAAGTTAAAACTGATATTCAAATTTTGCGGAATACGCTGTGTCATATCACCATTAATGTAGATCTCTTCAATACCCTCAACACCTTTAAGGAATCGCTCACGCAAGGCAGTCGCGTGCTCGGTCTCCATCGCCAGCTCTTCACGGGCGATACGAAAGGCCTCACCCATGCCAACAATCTGGTGTACCGGCAAGGTACCCGAGCGCATCCCACGCTCATGGCCACCACCGTGCATCTGCGCCTCGATACGGATGCGCGGCTTACGGCGCACATAAAGTGCGCCCATTCCCTTAGGGCCATATATTTTATGGGCAGAGAGTGATAACAGATCAACCTTCAGGCTCTTCATGTCGATGGCCACCTTGCCGGCACTTTGTGCGGCATCCACATGAAAAACAATACCGCGCTCACGGCAGATCTCACCTATCTTGGCAATATCCTGAATCACCCCTATTTCATTATTAACGTGCATAATGGAGACTAAAACGGTGTCATCACGCATCGCCGCTTGCAGCTTATTCAGATCAATCAAGCCGTTACTTTCAGGGTCGAGATAAGTCACCTCGAAACCTTCGCGCTCCAGTTGACGGCAACTATCCAATACCGCCTTGTGCTCAGTTTTACAGGTAATAATGTGCTTGCCCTTCTTGTTGTAGAAGTGCGCCGCGCCTTTTATTGCCAAATTGTCCGCCTCAGTTGCGCCGGATGTCCAGACAATCTCTTTGGCATCGGCACCAATCAGGTTAGCCACCTGGTTGCGTGACCACTCAACGGCCTCTTCTGCCTGCCAACCATAGACATGGGAGCGAGAGGCCGGGTTACCAAACTCACCGTCCATGGTCAGGTAGTTCATCATCTTTTTGGCCACACGGGGATCAACCGGGGTGGTTGCAGAGTAATCGAGATAGATTGGACGCTTCATAATTTACACTTACCTTTCAGGTGTTCTACTGTCGCCAGGAATATTTTCATTTGATCGTATTTAATAACGCGCCACACTGCGCATCATCAGAATTTTATGTTTCAAAGCCACAACGACATTTTCAACATCTTGTGCTGTATTAGCGCGCCCCAAAGAGATGCGTATGGAGGCTTGAGCCAACTCATAAGAGACCCCCATTGCCGTTAACACATGGCTTGGCTCGCCTTTGGTACTTTCACAGGCAGCGCCACTGGAGACCGCAAATCCCATCTCGTCGAGAGCCATCAGCATGGTTTCACCCGCAACCCCTTCAACAGCAAACATCACGGTATTAGGCAGCCGCTCCGCCTGCGTTGCAAACAGCACCACACCCTCAATGGTTTGGAGCATTTGCTCTAATAATTGGCGCAGTAACAACAGCTGTTGCCGGTTTTTTTCAAGCTCATTTGCCGCTATTTCGGCAGCTCGACCAAAACCAACAATGGCGGCTACATTTTCTGTACCTGCACGGCGTGTTCTCTCTTGGCCACCTCCGTACATAAGGGGTGCCAAATCAATGGACTTTTCAACGACCAACGCACCACACCCTTGCGGCCCATAAATTTTATGGCTGGAGAGGCTCATCAAGTGAGCCATGCTGGCGGGAAAATCGACCTTGATTTTCCCTAGTGCCTGCACCGCGTCGCAATGAAAAACTGCGTTATGCTCGCGACAGGTGGCAGCCAAGGCCTCAATGTCCTGAATCGTGCCGGTTTCGTTATTAGCCGCCATGATCGAAACCAGTCGGGTCTGGCTATCAATCATACCCGCCAGAGTATCCACTTCGACACGCCCTGCTTGGTCAACAGGAATCCTCTCAATCTGCCATTTCAGGCGATCCATATGTTTTGTGCCGCGCAGCACCGACGGGTGTTCAATCGTACTGATCAGCACCCGGCCCGGTGGTTGCCGCTGCGCCAATCCAGAAAAAACCATGTTATTGGCCTCGGTCCCGCCACTGGTAAAAATGACCTGTGATGGGTGAGCATTTACCAGTGCGGCGAGCTGCTCACGTGCGTTGTCGACTGCCCGCCGCATATGGCGGCCAAAGCCGTGCACACTCGAGGGGTTACCATAACTTGCTGTTAAAAAGGGGTGCATTGCTTCAAGCACACGCTCATCCAGCGGCGTTGTCGCATTGTGATCCAGGTAGGTGGACACGTTTAAATGGCCGGCTCAACCTCGGCCATATTGGCCACTCTATTTAAGGGTGCCACGCCATTGTCACCCTTGCGCCCTACCAAGTCACCCAGACTGATGCTCGCCAAAAACTCATGAATCTTCTGGCTCAACTCTTCCCACAACTCATGGGTCAAGCAAGGGCCATCACCCGAGCAGTCTGCTTTTCCGGCACAGCGCATCACATCAACATATTCATCTACCGCAGTGATCACCTCCACCACGGCTATTTCAGCCGCCTCGCGGCTAAGGCGGTAACCACCACCCGGCCCACGGGTGCTGAGCACCAGGCCATTTTTACGCAGGCGAGCAAATAACTGCTCTAGGTAAGAGAGGGATATCCCTTGGCGCTGAGAGATTTCAGACAAGGTGATCGGGCCACTATCACTGTGAAGAGCCAGATCCAACATCGCGGTCACCGCATAGCGGCCTTTGGTGGTTAATCTCATTCAGATACCTGCATTAAAGATTCAATAACGCTACCGGGCTACTCAAAATATCTTATTAAAGATGCCGTGAAAATCTCACGAAAACCTAAGCCAAATAATTCATAAATTACGTAAACAAATGAAACATCCGGACTAGCATTGAATAAAACCCTGTAAAACAATAAACTTAAGCAATTGGTAAGATACTACTCTTACCTTACTGTTTTTGTCAACTTTACAACCCAACAAAAATAAAGCGGGCTAACGGGACTACAATGGCTCTTTTTTCTCTTTCGGTGTTAGTTCGCACGCCTCTATATCCGGCAACTCCAGCTGACTCACCTTAAGGCCATCTTTCTCCATCGCCTTGCAGAGGCTCTCCATGTTTTTATCCATAGCATGAATATGATCCAGCATCAGGTGAATCGCATTGGCAACGGGGTCGGGCATGTCACCAGTGGCACCGTAAGCATCAAAACCCATCTTTTCCGCAATTTTTTGTCGATTACGCAACTGCTCGTCACTGGGCGATACTTCTTTGCTCACCACCCGCCCGGGAATGCCCACCACGGTGGCACCCGCCTCAACTGACTTAACAACCACCGCATTGGAGCCAATACGCGCACCCTCACTAATGATGATTGGCCCCAACACCTTTGCGCCTGCACCGACAATCACATTGGCCTGCAAGGTAGGGTGACGCTTTCCTTTATTCCAACGTGTTCCACCCAGCGTAACCCCGTGATAGAGCGTGCAATCATCACCAATCTCCGCAGTCTCTCCGATCACAACACCCATTCCGTGGTCGATAAAAAAACGCCGCCCTATTTTTACACCCGGATGAATTTCAATACCGGTTAACCAGCGCGAAATATACGAAACCATACGCGCTAGCCATTTCAAGCCGAGTCCCCAGAGCCAGTACGCCAGACGATGGAGAATGAGCGCATGTAAACCTGGATAGGTGGTCAGCACTTCAAACATATTGCGTGCGGCGGGGTCTCGCTCAAATACGCAAAGAATATCTTCTTTCAAACGTGTAAACATAATCGTTTCTTTATCAATTAAATCGCTTTAACAAACACAGGGCAGGAATCACTTCCCACATATCATATTACTGATTGTCCGCTGCAATACGCGCCTGCCGCTGAGCAGCACTCAATATACCCCGCAGGATATTCACCTCGCGACGCTCAAGTGCCGTCCGATTGTAGAGGCGCCGCAGTCTTCTCATTAGTTTACGAGGTTTATCCGCATCGAGAAAGTCGATCTCGATCAGCGTTTGCTGCATCTGCTCATACATTCCCTCCAACTCTTCAGATGTAGCAAGTCGGTCAGGCACCGCCTGCTCATCCTGAGCAACATCTCCCTGTAGCAACTGCATACGCAGCTCATAACAGATGACCTGAATGGCCGCCGCCACATTGAGTGATGAAAATTCCGGATTGCAAGGAATGTGCACAAGATGACTACAACAATCCAACTCCTCATTGGTAAGACCACTGCTTTCGCGACCAAAGACAATCGCAACCTCCACGTCTTCACTATAAGGTGCAACAAACTCAGCGCACTCACGGGGATTAAATTCAGGCCAGGCGATTGACCGGCGGCGTGCACTGGCACCCACCACCACACCGCACGCCTCTACCGCCTGCGCCAATGAATCAGACACAACCGCTTGATCCAGTATATCGCTCGCACCCGATGCCCGAGCGAAGGCATCATTATCAGGAAAACGGGCCGGCTTCACCAAATGGAGTCGCGACAGCCCCATATTTTTCATTGCACGGGCACAAGCACCGATATTCCCCGGGTGCGTTGTTTCGACCATCACAATACGAATATTCGCTAACTTCATGATACTCCACATATCGCTTTGAACGATCAAGTTGATTGATTTTAGAGAGGTTCTGAACGGCATCAATCCACCTTGAATTGGCCCAGAGCACCCCATGGTAACAAATTCGGCAGATCGACGTTTCATGGCATTGCAAAGACTGTTAGAATGTCGCGCCCGCAGGCTCGCCAACCATGAGAGAATGAATTAATGAATCCAATGCTGAATATCGCTATCCGAGCCGCACACCGTGCAGGTGATTTTATCGAGCGCTCTCTCGAACTCTGTGACACGCTGGATGTCACCTCAAAATCCCACAATGACTTTGTCAGTGATGTTGACCGGCATGCGGAACGAGAGATTATCGACACCCTCAAAAAAGCCTATCCTGAGCACGCCATTCTTGCTGAAGAGAGCGGTCTCCAGCAGGGTAACGAGTATCAATGGATCATTGACCCGCTGGATGGCACAACCAACTTCCTGCACGGCTTCCCACAATTTGCCGTTTCAATTGCACTAATGCACAAAGAGCGTCTGGAAGTTGCCGTTATTTATGACCCTATGCGTCGTGAAACATTCACCGCCAGCCGGGGTGGTGGCGCAAAGCTGAATGACCGAAAACTACGTGTAACCAAACGCCGCAGCCTTGAGGGTGCACTCCTCGGCACTGGCTTTCCCTATAGTGACTTCAGCTACCTTGACAGCTACATGAAAACGCTGGAAGCACTCATACCCAAAACAGCCGGTATCCGCCGCCCAGGCTCGGCAGCACTGGATCTTGCCTACGTGGCTGCAGGTCGTATTGATGGTTTTTGGGAGTTTAACCTCCAGCCCTGGGACATCGCCGCAGGCACGCTTATCATACAAGAGGCGGGCGGCATAGTGACCGATTTTTCGGGGGGTGAAAATCACCTAAAATCTGGCAATATTATCGCCGGCAGTCCCAAAGTATTCCACGGCATCCTCTCCACTATCAAACCACTGCTACCCGAAAAATTTCAGTGTTAATAAACTAGACCAAGCAGCGTGAGGGCGTCAAACTTGACAGTGACTCCTGCTCTGTTTTGACTCAGTCGTCATTACGCTAGGTCACTCAATTTATATAATCTGTGGTAGAGTGTGGGTGCTTTAAATTAAAGGTATTACTTCACTGCCATTTTAGATATCGAGTGAGTCTGATTAGTACTATGCCCCCCCCCACACCAGATAATACCACCGCACAACGCAAAACCCGACTATCGCGCCTGCTGGCCAAGATGCCAATTGCCTACAAACTGGCACTGTTATTTACACTCTTGATAAGCAGTAGCATGATTCTGCTCGGCTTGATCATCACCCACAACCACTCACGCCTTATTGACCAGCAATATTTAGAGCTTGGAGAGACCGTTGCCAAGCAGATGGTTGAGTCAGCCAAAGATTCGCTACTGGCTAATGACCCACTGGCGCTGGAGGTGATTACCAATAATCTTTTAAATGACAAAAGTGTACTGGGTGTGGCGCTCTACTCAGAACAGGGAGAGGCACTTGCCCTGGCAGGCATTGCGCCGCGTAAGCTCTCAGAAGATGCCTTGAAAAAGTCTGCCCGCATTCAATGGCAGCACACCTATAGTGACGGTGGAGTGGGAAAACAGAGCGCATTCGTGGCTCCCGCACTGTTTAAAGATGTGATCGTTGGTTACGGCTTAATCACCTTGAGTCAGTCAAAAATGCGCCAGGCCCAGCAACAAATCATACGGGCACTACTGGTTACAACGCTGGTACTGCTGATATTTGGCACCATCATCTCACTCTACCTGGGGCGACGTGTCACGCGCCCCATCACGAACATGGCCAAGGCCAGTGCTTCCATCGACCACGGTGAAATGAAAACGCCCGAAATAACCGGCCAACCGACGGATGAAGTGGAACGCCTCTTTGTCTCCTTTAGTAAAATGCAGGAGGGGATGCGGCAAAGAGGCGTATTAGAGAAGAGCTTCTCTCGCTACGTCTCCCCTTCGCTGGCCAAAACAATCGTACATGACACCCAGTGGGAGCAACTGGGAGGGCGCTACGTCGATGCCAGCGTACTGTTTGCCGATGTAGTGGGGTTTACCCAGCTTTCAGAAAAATTACCACCGGACGAACTGAGCTCACTACTTAATGATTACTTCAGTTACATCAGTAAAGCTGCCGACTTCTTTCAAGGACATGTGGATAAATATATTGGCGATTGCGCCATGCTGCTGTTCGGTGTGCCTGACGATGACTCAGATCACCGCTACCACGCCATTAGCTGTGCCGTGGTGATTCAAAAGCTGATAGCACTGGTCAACCAGCATCGGCAACGCCATGGATTGCGAATATTGCATTTCCACATTGGTGTAAACAGTGGGCGAATGCTGGCCGGAAACATTGGCTCACCCGAAAGGATGAACTACACCGTGATTGGTGATACCGTAAACCTTGCTTCCCGACTCGCCTCGGCGGCCGAATCAAACCAAACCATTATCACCCAGCAGTTGCTGGATGAGCTATCTGCCGCAAAGCACACGCCCGTTGTCACCCCTCATGGCACACTGAAGCTACGAGGGAAAAAAGAACCCGTAGAGACATATTGGGTCACAGACATTGGCGATGCGCGGGAGCAGTGTTATCAACTATTCAAGAAAACCCTTATTCCCAATGCAAAAAAATAAAACCTTTTTTCAATCCACCCTGCTGATCTTGATCATAGGCACTCTCAGCGCCTGCGCACCACTGCAAGAGAAAAAACCGACACCGCCCTCCAACCTCAACGTAATTGAACTCATCATCCGTGGTGACTACGCCCAGGCACTCACACAAGCAGCCAACAACCCGGATGAGCGGCAACAGGTCGAAAAAGTTATCGCCAACTACGAGGCCGCCCTGCCGAAAAAACTGGAGCAACAGATCAGTGACCAGCGCTGGGAAGAGGCCAACCGACTGCTATTACAAGCTGAGCACCGCATCCCCGACAGCCCGGCATTAAAACAAGCAAAAGCACGCTGGAAAGCCATCCAGGAAAAAGAGCAGCAACACCTTGAAATTGAGCGACTCATCGCCAACTCAGAAGCACTCTATGCCAACATGACCATTGATCGACAACTGCTACACCTCGACCCTGAAAATCCAGATGCAAAAAAGCGATCTCTTAAATATCGTAAAAAAACACAATCAATGGTCAAAAAACTACTAAAAACAGGTCAGCAAGCCCTACAAGAAAAGAACCTGGTTCTCGCCCAGCAGACACTACCGCTGGCCTATCAGCTAAGCGCCACAACAGAGAGTAAAAAGGCCAAAGCAGCGCTGGAGAACGTACTGACGCAACAGCACCAGGAGAACATAGAGCTGAGGCAACAGAGCCTTGCCCAACAGAGACGGCAACGGCTCAGAGCGTTAACCTCACAACTGGAAAGTGCTCTGGAAAAAAGAGAGTTGGAGCGAGCCATCGTCCTCCTAAAACAGGCCGAAGCAATCAACAGAAACAGTGAAAAGATTCAGCCACTACAACAGCAGCTACACAAAGCGATCGAGCAAGTTGTCGAGCAGCACCTAGAGCAAGGCAGAAAATATTACCGCCAGGACCAGTTTTCCGATGCCATTACCAGCTGGAGCCAAGTACTAAAATTGTCCCCGGACAACAAACAGGCACAAATCAATATCCTGCGGACCGAGCAGGTGATAAGCAACCTTAAAAGATTGACCGAAAAAGATAAAAAATGAGGTCACTATTCAAAATTTACGGCTCTTTATTAAGCTGAGCATGCGCCTGCCACATTCCCCATAATGCATGCTCCAGGTTCCTTGAAAATAGCGCAGAATCAAACAGTGGTGATGAACTAACCTGCTCACGCAACCCAGCGCGGAGTGCGGCCAACAGGGGTAAATCACTCGCCAAAGTAACCGCCTTATCAATATAGTCTGTCGTACTACTCACCACCCAGTCATTTAATCCCACGACCCTGTTAATACTTTCCCCCTGCTTAGCCAGCAGAGCCTCCCCAGCCAGCGTCAGTGTCGGCACCCCCATCCACAGCGCCTCACACGTTGTTGTCCCCCCAGGGTATGGGAAGGTATCCAATATCATATCGACATCTGAGTGCGCCATCAGATATGCCTCTCGAGATATTGCTTCATACATATCAACCCGTTCAAGGTTGATTCCATGCTGCTGTATGCGTTGCGAGACCTCCTCGACCACATCAGCACTTGCAAACTGCTTACACTGCCAACGCAAGCGAGCATTGGGTAACGCAGAGAGTATTTTTGACCATGTATCAAGCACTTCATCACTGACTTTTGCTAACACCTGAAAACAGCCAAAAGTAATAAAACCACTTCGCAACGCAGGCAAGGTTGTGACTGTAGAATCACCCTTTGGCGGTGTAAAGCACAATCGCGTATCAGGCAGATACCATACCGTTTCACTAAAATCACTCTGCCGTGCTTCGGGTACACAGATCTTATCGGCTAACAAATAATCGATCTCCTTCACACCCGTGGTTGCAAAATAACCCAACCAACTCACCTGCACGGGAGCCGGTTTCCACGCAAATACAGGCAACCGGTTATGGATAGAGTGACCAGAAAGATCAACCAAAACATGTACCGCATCGCCATGTATTAGCTCAGCAGCTGCCTGGTCGCTTTGGCCGAATAATGGCTTATAATGGCTAAACAGTGGCCTTATACGATCAGTAAGCTCATCAAACTGAGGTTGGGTAGAATAAGCAATTAACTCAATTTTTGTAGAATCTATTTGAGCCAGCAGCCCTTCTAAAAAAAATCCAACAGGATGAGTCCGCAAATCTCCTGATACAACACCAACACGCAATCGCTCGGGGGAGACAGCACACCGCCACGCAGTGAATGGCGATAGCGCTTTTTTAGTGACCATTCGACCATACTGATGAGCCTCCTTTAAAAAAGCGGGGGAAACATGGGCGGCAGAGTAATTCTGGAGAAAGAGCAAACTACTAAAGGCCGCAGGAAAATCAGGGTCTATTTCTAAAGCCTGGCGAATACTCTCAATCGCATTATTAAGCTGCCCAAAATCGCATTGCGCATTAGCCAAATTATTTAATGCCTCCGAGGACCTTGGATTAATGGTCAGCGCACGCCTAAAACAATCTACAGCCTCATTAAGCGCCCCAAGTTCCACCTGAGCATTGCCCAGATTACAATAAGCCGCTGCATTGCCCGGGTCTATCGCCAGTACACGTTTAAAGCAATCTTTTGCTTCACCGAACTCACCAAGATCTATCTGAGCATTGCCTAAATTATTCATTGCCTCGACATAGCCTGGGTTGACCTGCAACGCACAATTAAAGCTACTCACCGCCTCCTCAGTTTTACCCAGTTGCCTCAGCGCTATCCCCATGTTGTTATGCGCTATCGCACTGTTTGGAGCCACTTTAAGCGCCCGGCTAAAGCTAGCCACCGCTTCAGTGAAATTACCAAGACCACTCTGAGCGCTGCCCATATTACTTAACGCCTCACTGTAGGCCGGGTTAATGTGAAGTGCCCTTCGAAAACAAGCAATCGCCTCTTCAAAGCAACCCATATTCTTCAAAACAGAACCCAGATTAAAATGCGCCTGAGCATCATTAGGCATCAATATCACCGTTTTCTGAAAAGCTGGCAGGGCAACCTTCCCCTGCATTAACAAAGCAACACTTAATAACTTCCAAGCAGGGCCCGCATCTGGAAATCGCTCAATCAAAGAACGGCTCCCACTTTCCAGCTCACCATAGCGCCCCAAATTGTAGAGACTGACAAGCGAGTTAAATTCCGCATCTGAGGGGTTAGCAGAGCGCAGCTTCCCTTTTTTTTCACAACATTTCTTGAATTTCTTTCCGCTTCCACAGAGACACGGAGCATTTCTTCTTGAGTGTTGAATAGACATTGATGTCTCCTATGTTTATTAATTTGTAAACGCAAGGAAACATGGCGCCCCTCACAGAACCGCACTTGAAGATTCCCCTCATACGGCTCTTCAATTTAATTCACAACTTTATGTGGCTGCGTAAAAAATTATGCCCAACCCGTGGTTTCGGCAGTGGGTAGAGAAGAAGATAACTCATCATTTTTTCCCAGCTCATTTTCCGCTTCTGACTTCGTCTGTTCATCCACTTCTTCGCGAGTTTTATGGCCAGTTTGTAGAACTTATAAATGGAACGGTAGTTTTCACTTACCCCGTAATATTCATAATGCCCTCGAATTTTTGCGCCTAATATCTTCCACCAGTCTTTGGTTAGCACTTGGTTTCTGATTGCGTTCAACCATAGATTGAGCTCATTCAGGGCAGCCAGCACTTGCTCCAGTAGTGTTCGATGTTTTTCCTTTAGCTTTACAAATAATTGTCGTCCCGTCTTAACCACCTTTGCCGCCATGGCATACAAGCGCCAAGGTGGCAAATATCGTCTAGGTGAAAGCGGCCTTCATACTGCATTAAAATGAGCGCCTTGATGAATTCAGATGGTTTATACACGCGATTACTTTTGGGCAGCGGAAAGTGGTGATCAATACGCTCGGCGAGATTGAGAGAGTCCATTAACTGGGCCGTGGCTAATAAGCCGGCACGGGATGTGAGTAAGTCGTTTGTGGTATCAAGTTTGTAGGGTAGAATCATCATAAGCCTTGAGCTGTGCACCCATTGGATGACGGTGGGTTTCGTTGCTAACCATTATACAGCCAAGGCTTTCTGCGGTTTAGAGGTTTCTATCTGGGGGTCGGGAGGCCTTAGCTTTGCTTGGCAAAACTCATTTTGCCCCCTATTGTCCCAGCTTGAATCTAACAAGGCTGTAGAAAAACCCATTCAGAGTCACTTACTACCTGCCCAGTATCTCTTTTTTTGATCACCCTAACCATTACTCAGTTCCACATCACTTTCAATGACAATCATCTTTCAGTCCGATATTTACCTGTAAATGGCGGTATTTTCGGGCTATTGAGCGCTTTATTTGACCTCTACTTTACCCTCTTTCCATAGTTGGCCAGTTTCTCTCTAATTGCGCACTCAGTAGTAGAGTTGCCATTGGCCTTGTACTTTGTTTTTTCCTCTCAAGCTAAAGCGATTGAGTCCTTTGTTGCTGCACATGTTGGCGAATACGGGTTGACCGCCATGAACGACGGAAATGCAGATATTGCGGGAGCAAACTATCTACCGGCTACGGACATATGGTGAAGGAGGCTTAGCGGCCATCTGGGTGCAACGCATTCATTACAGTGATACTCACCTTAGCCAGCGCATTTTACACAAGGCTTCACGGTATTTTGCCTCATCTCCATAATTACTCATGAAATCAACGAGACGGCGCACCCTGAGCGGTTTATTTTTTAATGTTAAATCAATTAGTTAGGCTTAACCCTTACTTATATCTGAGGGTGAGGGATAAATAGTTCTCGCATTACCACGCCAAGCTGCTATTATGCGCTCCAGTTGATGCGGGGTGGAGCAGTCTGGTAGCTCGTCGGGCTCATAACCCGAAGGTCATAGGTTCAAATCCTGTCCCCGCTACCAATTTTATCCTATCTCTAAAAGCGCGTAAAAAACCCACTCTACCACGCTTAAAAAAACATGCTTCCATCATCCTTATTCCGAAGGTTTTTAGTGATATTCTAGATACTTCTGAACCCTCTTATCCGTAATTTTGCCCGTCGATCAACCGCCAAATCCTATCACCCAGAAGTATCTACCCCAGTAGCGTTTTTACTGTAGAAACGCCTACTGGAGACGTTCGCTTTATTAGTGGTGACTGTGCTGTGCTGAGGGTGGTGAAAAACCATCAAACCGGTCACTCACAAATTGTGAGTGACAGGCGACACACGCCTCATTCATTTTATAGATATAAAAATTAACTAGCTCTGCGTTATATTGCTGTGCTGCGGCAGCCAACAGACTGGCTTGCGCATGAAAGCGCTGATCAAGTGCTTTAAAACCGGCGGGTAGTGCGGCAACCAGTATATGGCGCTGCTCTTTGCTAAGTTTACGCTTCATTACATAGCCCTCTTCTAACGCTTGAGCGACCTTCGCTACCGCTAAGAAATCACCAGATGCAACCAGCCAGGTAAGAGACTCCATACCTTGACGTATTTGCTGCATCTCCTGTTTCAGTAGTAGGGAGATATCCTTCGGCAACTCAATCGAATTTTTATACTCTGACGCTGAGAGTGGTAGGGCTTGCAACAGTAACAGCAACACAATGACTTTTTTCATCGGTAGACCTTAATTTTTATGTTCACACTCACCATACCAAACACGCCCCTGCAGAAAAAGAAAAAAAGCTACCTTGAACAATATTCCGTAGTGAACTAGGGTTTAATGAAATCTGCATAAAATATCAAGGAGAGGCGGTCATGGCAGCAAACTACACACCCATCCCACAATCAACACTAGCACGGCCAACCTCAATCACGCCACCCTCCACTCTCTACACTATGGCGATCACTGAGGAAAGCCCCGCATTTAAGGTGATGAGCGACCTAAAGCTCACCACCCCGGCCACAACCCATGCAAACAGCACCCTGAAAAATGCCAACCAACAGATGATAAATCGTGGTGTCCGCATGCTATTTGTAGTGGATGAGGTCCGGCAGCTACAAGGCATCATCACCAGCAATGACCTACTGGGTGAAAAACCGGTCCAGTATATGCGCAGTTTTCGCTGCGGTGCCCATGAAATAACCGTGAAGCAATTGATGACACCACTCAGTGAAATAGAGGTGTTGGACTACAGTGATATCGAACGCGCGAAGGTCGGTGACATCATCAGCACCTTAAAGGAGAGTGGCCGACACCACGCCCTGATTGGCAGCTATCAAAGTGATGGTTCACTCACAATATGCGGCACCTTTTCGCTTTCACACATCAGTCAGTTGATGAACACCCAAACCACCATTGCAGGTAGCCCCAAAACGACCATCACCGAAAGAAATCACTAGAATTGTCACTCTTCTCCTCCCCCCAAAATGGGTGGCGCTTAATTCCCGACTTGAATAATCAACTTTACTAAACTAGGTTTAAACAGCCCCATTCTAAAGTTGATACCAAAGGAGAGGAGATTATGCATTCAAAGTATGCAGCCATTCAACAGACAACACTCAATAAACCAACACCGGTCATACGACCCCGTGCGGACTATATGACCGAGATCACGGAAGATAGCCCCGCAGCCAAGGTGATGACAAACCTTAACCAAGTCATACCCGCAACCACCCGGGCCAGCACCCCACTAAAAAAAGCCAACCACCAAATGATTGAAAGAGCGGTGCGTATGCTGTTTGTGGTTGATGAAGATCAACACCTCAAAGGCATTATCACCAGCATCGATATACTGGGAGAAAAGCCAATAAAACATATGCAGCGGGTCGGATGTAAACGAGATGATATCAATGTGGAAGATGTGATGACACCGATTGAGAAGATTCAAGTGCTTGATCTCAGTGACGTAGAGTATGCAAAAACGGGCAACATACTCGCAACACTCAAGCGCAGCGGTCGACACCACATCCTGATTGCTGATCGCCAAGCCGATGGGCAACAAGCGATCTGCGGTATTTTTTCACTCTCTCACATCAGCCGGCTAATGAATAAACAGGTGGAGGTCATCGAAATTGCCAGCACCTTCGCCGAAGTAGAGAGTGCTCTGCATCACTGAACACTCTCTAAGCAATAGCGGTAGGTCAACGGGAGTTGATCTACCCTTTTCTTACAACCTTGAGTAGCTGCCATACCCTCTCACCTACCCTAAACCTAGCCGCTATCCTAGACCTTCGGGCGTTGGTTGCTGCCGATGCCAGTAAGGTCTCTAAGTATTTTTTAATTATTTACGCTGAATAGTTACGAATGATCCAAATCAACCGATGCTGGGTATAATTTCAGAAAAATCACTTACGGAAGGGTATCCAACAACCGGAGTTTCTGGTCGGGAGCTATCCGGTTTGCGCACGGCTAAAAGTTGCGCAATACCATACTTCCGCGCACTGGCTAACACCTGTAAATTATCGTCCACCATCAACGAACGACCGGCATCAAACCCGTGTTGCTGCTCAAAAGCTGACCAAAATCGCTGGTCCTCTTTGCAGTACCCGTAATCGTGGGAGCAGATAATCTCATCAAAGTGGTGGTTGAGTTGTGTCACTTCCATTTTTAGCAGCAGATTATCCGGGTGTGCATTGGTCACCAATAAAACCCGCTTGCCCACTTGGCGCAGCTGATCGATAAATTCGATCGCATGGGGGAGTACCTTGATAAGGTGGGTTGTTTGTTTTTTCAGCATCATCAAGTCAATATCCAGACTTTTTCGCCAGTAATCAAGACAGTACCACTGGAGCGTGCCCTTGTGCTGTGCGTAGCGCGTCATCAGCTCATGGCGCGCCTCTTCAAAGCTAAGTTGGTGTTTTTTTGCGTAATACTGTGGCAGTTGTTGTTGCCAGAAGCTATTGTCAAAGTTGAGATCCAGCAACGTGCCATCCATATCCAGCATTACCGTATCAACGTGCTGCCACTTGATCATATTAAAACTTCACTACGTTTAAGGTGAGACCTCTGCGCCAAGGATCTTTTGCAACTATTTGCTACACACCGCACGAATACAGTGTATGTCCGTTGAACCTTGCAGCACTTTTTCAATGCCATCCTGTAACAGTGTGCGCAACCCCTCGGTCATCGCCAGGCGGGTCAAATCAACGATCGGCATTTTACCAATAATAGCCCGTTTAATGTCATCACTGCTCACCAGTAGCTCATGCAGCCCCAAGCGCCCAGCATAACCGGTATCACTGCAATGATCACACCCTTGCGCCTTATAGAGTGTAAACTTATCATCCTCATCCAGAAAAAGATTTTTCCATTCGGCCAGTACTTTCTGCTGAGGCGCTTCATCCCCCTCAGCTGGCATATCGCTACAGTACTCATCCAGTAAATTTCTTAACTCTGATTCATCCGGGTGGTAGGCCTGCTTACACTCTGAGCAGAGGCGTTTAGCCAGTCGCTGTGCCAGAACACCCAACAGCGCATCGGAAAAGTTAAAGGGATCCATCCCCATATCCAGCAGACGCACAATACTCTCAGGCGCGCTGTTGGTGTGAAGTGTTGAAAAGACCAGGTGCCCCGTTAATGAGGCTTCGATTCCCATGCCGGTGGTCTCTTTATCGCGCATTTCACCTACCATGATCACATCGGGATCTGCACGCAAAAAGGCGCGCATCGCATCAGCAAAAGTAAGGCCCCCTTTCGGGTTTATCTGTACTTGGCGAAGTCCAACTTGAGTAATTTCAACCGGATCTTCAGCTGTCCATATTTTACGCTCAGGAACATTAATATGACCAAGAATCGAGTGCAGTGTAGTGGTTTTACCCGACCCGGTAGGGCCACAGACAAAAATCATTCCATAGGGTTTGGATATGAGTTTTTTAAGCCGCACCAGGTTGTGATCACTGACACCCAATTTATCCAGCGGAATCGGTTCGCCCGCCGCTAAAATACGCATCACAACATCTTCCAGGCCAGCGGCTGTCGGTACGGTGGCAACCCGTAGTTCAATGTTCAATGGGCCAAACTTTTTAAAGTCAATCTTCCCATCCTGGGGATGGCGTTTTTCGGAAATATCGAGCAGAGCCATGACTTTAATACGGGCAACCAACGCATTTTTATATTGGGAGGGGAGTTGTACATACTCCAGCATCGTGCCATCTTTTCGAAAACGAATAATGGTTTTATTTTTGCCCGGATAAGGCTCAATATGTATATCGGAAACCCCCTGAGCATGGGCATCGATGACAATTTTGTTCACCATTTTAACGACAAGGTTATCCGATACATTCTGCTCCAGCTCCTGACTGTGCAAGTCATCATCCAGCCCATCATCCTCTATTTCAAGATCGGAAAATTCGCTCCCGGCCGCAGCAGAGTAATAAAAATCGATCGCTTTTCTAATCCCTGCCACATCCGCCATCACTGCCTCAACGGTGACGTTACAGTTAAAGCGAATAACCTCAATCGCCTCACGATCCATCGGATTTTCCATGGCCACCACCAGGCGCCCCTCAAACATGCTGATGGGGATCACCTCCAGCTCTCTAACCACGCCTTCTCCAAGCCGCTCAATCACATCGGGAGGTATTTGATACTCCGCTAGATTAACGAAGGGGATACCCAGCTTTTTAGCCAGACTGCGCTGAATATCAATTTGCTCAACCACCCCCTGGCTGACCAGAATCTCCCCTAGGGGACGACCACGGTCCACCTTCTGAGCAGCCAGCGCTTCATCAATTTGCGCTTCATTTACCAACCCTTCGCTGACCAAAATTTCGCCTAGACGCATATTGGGCATAGAGCGTTGGCGCAGGAGTGCTTTTTGCAAATCCTCACTTGAAACGATGGCATTACTGACCAGATAGTCACCCAGCTGCTGCTTGCGATCACACGATTGCGTTTCAACTGCCTGCTGCAAATCACTCTCGGTAACCAGCCCATCCTTCAGCAACAATTCACCTAAAAACTCACCCACCTGATAATTTTTTATCGCTCGGTGTGAATAGAATGTTTGAATAAAAAGATTTTCATCCATCAGTGGAAAAAGATGTAAGCCGTGCTGATCAGGGCGATAACCTAAGGTCTCCCCCTTCACCTCACTGCCATCATTAAAAGTAATTTTAAAGGGCTGACTGCTGGGCGGCATTTCGACCCCCTGAGCTTCATCAAGCACAGGCTGGCGCGTCTTTCTGTTGCGTTTGGTTGGAAAGGTCAGCGTTTTGATCAGTCCAAGGTGAATAACGAGCTTCTCGCCCCCTTTTCCGGCAACCGCCATGGTGGGTGAGTTAGGCAAAAACTCAACTAGGCGACCTTTTAGCTTTTTACCACTGATAAGGGTAACAATGATGGCACTTTTTGGCCCCACGGCTATATCACTATCTTCTATTAACAGTGAGGGGTACGGTAGCTCTGTTTTATCCACGGTAGTATCCATATTTCAAACCCAAGGAGTATTTTCGGTCACTCTGCCAATTTATTCTGTTCCGATAACGGCCAACCCACAGTATGCTGAAGAAGTAACTTAAACATCATGTCAATATGATGAGTAGAAGCATTTAGCGCCGGAACATACTGAAATGAGTCGCCACCCGCTGTAAGAAAAATCTCACGGTTCTCCACATCTATCTCCTCAATCGTCTCCAGACAGTCGACGGAGAAGCCTGGACAGACGACCGCCACGCGCTTGACACCTTTAGCCGGTAGAGCGGCCAATACTTCATCTGTATAAGGCTGTAACCACGGCTCTTTGCCAAAGCGGGATTGAAAAGTCACCTCATAAGACGCTGCTTCCAACCCCAGGCGTTCGGCAACTAAGCGGGCCGTTTTCTGACAAAAGCAGTAGTAGGGATCACCCGCCTCAAAATAGCGTTGCGGCGTACCGTGGAAAGAGAATATTAGCAGATCACTGCGCGACTCCGCCTGCCAAGCGCGCTCGATGCTCCCCGCCAGTGCCGAAATATAGGCCGGATGATCAGCATAGCCATTGATAAAGCGCAGCTCCGGGATCCAGCGCCAGCGCTGTAGTTCCTGATAGATAACATCAAAACAGGAGGCTGTCGTCGCCGCTGAATATTGCGGATAGAGCGGTAGCACCACAAGGCGCTGGACATTAGCCTCTTTTAGTCGCGCCAAAGCAGAAACAATGGATGGATTACCATAACGCATCCCAAGCTCTACAACAAAATGAGGTGAAACCTCCTCTTGCAATCGTGCCTGCAAGCTCTCTACCTGCTGCTGAGAAGTCACCAACAGTGGGGCGCCCTGCTCAGTCCAGATCGTTTGGTAAGCGCGTGCTGACCTCTTGGGACGTGTGCGTAATATAATGCCGTGGAGAATCAGCCACCAGAGCGGCCGCGACATTTCAACAACACGGGGATCCCACAAAAACTCAGCCAGGTAACGGCGCAGTGCCGAGGGAGTCGGCGCATCCGGCGTACCTAGGTTCAACAACAACACCCCCACCCTCGCCTGGCGATTATGAGGAGAGATTTCACTTTTGTATTTCATAAAAAATCCGCACACTATTGCGATGCAATGCAACTGAATAAAATGAACACCTTACACTGGCCGTAGTTTTAGCCGGGGAATTCACAAAAAGCCCCACCACCCGAGAAACCCACGAAACAGCCAGATATTTCCTATTAAATCAAGGAACAAGCTCGATTGTACATAGTTCATAAATTATTTGGGGATTTAAACCAAAAATGACAAAAAAATAGGCTCTGGCTATACAGGCATGTCATAATCATGAATTGCTGAAAGCTTCCCCTGCCACGCATTCAAAGACCAAGACACTAAAGATGAAACAAGACGAATCAACAGCTACGCTCATTGACTACCTTAAGGCGGCACCGCTCTATCTTCTGCCGCAACATCTACTCTCAAGAGCGATGTTAGCACTCACCCGAATCCGCTTTGCCCCCTTCAAAAATATGCATATTCGCTGGTTTGCCAAACAGTTTAATATCGACATGAATGAAGCGAAACAGCCTGAGCTAACAGCTTATCCCACCTTCAACCACTTCTTCACCCGAGAGCTTAGAGAAGATGCACGGGAGATTATCACGGGCAACAATCGATTCGCATGCCCTGTAGATGGCGCTATTAGCCAGGCGGAAACCATTAATAACGGTCGAATTTATCAAGCCAAAGGGCATGACTACACCCTGAAAGCATTAGTCGGCGGAGACCCACAGCTCGCCGAAACATTCAACAACGGACGCTTTGCCACCATCTACCTCTCGCCTAAAGATTACCACCGCATCCACATGCCTTGTGATGCAACATTGACGCAGATGCTGCACGTTCCAGGTCGGCTATTCAGCGTAAACACGGCATCAGCCAAAGTCATCCCCGGATTGTTTGCACGTAATGAGCGGGTAGTCGCACTGTTTGAGACCGAACACGGCCCGATGGCGATGATCCTTGTGGGGGCTATTTTTGTCGGCAGCATCGAGACCGTATGGCACGGCGTGGTAACCCCTCCTTCACGCCACAATGTTAAGCAGTGGCATTATGAAGGCGAACAGAGAGTCTCTCTTACAAAGGGAGAGGAGATGGGGCGCTTTAATATGGGGTCAACTGTCATTATGTTGTTTGCCAACCCCGAAATAGAGCTTGCTGACAACATTCAAGCTGGTGAAACCGTCCGGTTAGGAGAGTTACTTGCGGAACACCCTCAGCAAAGCCAGCAGAATTGACCCTTTTGAGCTACACTCAGGTTAGTGTAACGTTCAAGGAGAGTGGTTATGAGCGACCCAAAACTTAAGCCGGAAGAACCCGAAGTACTCGCCTGTAAAATCTGCATGGAAGAGATTCCAAAAGATTTGGCAAAACGCGAAGAGGGGGCTGAATATGTTTACCATTTTTGTGGCCAAGCGTGCTTTGAAAAATGGGGAAAACAGAAGCCAGACTAGACTTTATGTATTAACTCGCCACCAGCTTAATTATCCATAATATGGATTGTTGACGAGTAAATACATAAAGTCTAGGATCTCGACAGATCAAAGGCCATCACCTTTTCTATCGAATCCACATCACAGGCCAACATCAGCAAACGATCCAGCCCCAGTGCAACTCCAGCACAGGGGGGCATTCCTGACGATAAAGCTGAAAGAAATGCCTCGTCCAACGGGTTTTGCACCAAACCCGATTCACGCCGCCGAACAATATCACCCTCAAAGCGCTGCCGCTGTTCTTCTGCATCCACCAGCTCATGAAAACCGTTCGCCAGCTCAACACCTTCCAGATAAAGTTCAAAGCGCTCAGCTACATCCGGCTTTCCCGGCCTGACAACCGCAAGCGCTGCCTGTGAAGGCGGGTAATCACATAAAAATGTCAGCCTCCCTAGCCCCAGATGCGGCTCGATCGCGTGGCTTAAAATCAAATCAAGCCACTCATCCCGGGTTGTATCGCCACTCTTCCACGATATTGAAATACCCAACCCTTCAGCACACGCCTTCAACTCATCAAGGGTCGCAAAAAATGGATCCACACCCACATGGCTTAAGAAAGCGCTTTGATAAGTCACCCTTTCAGTGGCTGCCAAATCACGATACGGTGCTAACAGCTCACACACCAAAGCTTCGACTTCGAGCATTAATTGATGGTGGCTCCAGCCAGGCCGATACCACTCCAACATCGTAAACTCAGGATTATGGCGCTGCCCACTCTCCCCTTGACGAAACACTTTGCAGATCTGATAAATGGCACCACAACCGGAGGCGAGCAACCGCTTCATAGCAAACTCTGGCGAGGTTTGAAGGTAAAAATCCCGCCCCTGAGAAACCCCTGGGCCAACATAGCGAGTGCTAAAGCTCTCAATGGATGGATCACTCAGAGCCGCCCGACTCAAAATAGGTGTCTCCACCTCCAACACTGCACGACTCGTAAAAAACATACGTATTTCGGATAAAATAGATGCTCTTTTTTTCAGGTTTTCGAGTGTCGCCGAAGGGCTCCACCCAACATCACCAGAAACCATTCGCCATCAATCCTTTGCGCGTGAAACATACTCGCCTGAGCGAGTATCCACTTTCAGTACATCACCAATATTGATAAAGAGAGGTACGCGAACAACGGCCCCCGTCTCCAATGTTGCAGGCTTACCACCGCCACCCGAAGTATCACCTCGAACGCCAGGATCCGTCTCAGTTACCGCCAGATCCACAAAATTTGGCGGTGTAACAGAAATAGGGGCATCATTCCACAACGTCAATGTGTAGGTATCCTGCTCTTTCAACCACTGCTTGGTACCCGCAACGGCTGATTCAGACGCACCAATTTGCTCAAAAGTATTGGCATCCATAAAATACCAAAACTCACCATCCGTATAGAGATACTGCATATCAGTATCCATAACATCTGCCGCCTCAACACTCTCGCCTGACTTAAAAGTACGCTCAACCACCCGACCCGTTTTCAAGTTACGAATCTTCACGCGATTAAATGCCTGCCCTTTCCCCGGCTTTACAAATTCATTCTCGATAACCGCACAAGGGTCACCATCAAGCATGATCTTCAGGCCGCCACGAAATTCATTAGTACTGTATGTAGCCATTTCACCCTCATTCTGAGAAAATTAGTCAACTGTTTGAAACATGAAAGAGCCACATGATAACGCGAACAAGCCCAATATGTCAGGTCCCCGCATGGCAAAGTGAACTTGCCAAGGCAATTCGAGATCCCAAGACACTCCTCAACCGACTAAACCTCAGCCACCATCAGCTTGCTGAGAGATACCAGGCGTGCAAGCAATTCCCTCTGCGCGTCACCGAAAGCTATCTTTCACGCATGCGCCCAGGTGACCCCAACGATCCGCTATTACTCCAAATATTGCCACGAGGAGAGGAGCTTGACCTGATCGATGGCTACGGTGTTGACCCCGTGGGTGACGATGCATCAACGAAAGCCCCAGGCTTGCTGCACAAATATTCGGGCCGCTGCCTGTTAATCACCACAGCAGCTTGCGCAATACATTGCCGATACTGCTTTCGTCGCCACTTTCCATATCAGGCATCGCGGTTAGATGAAGAGTCACTCACACAAGCCATGGCATATATTGCAGACGATAGCCGTTTAAGTGAAGTTATTCTTAGCGGCGGAGATCCCCTATCGCTCAGTGACGAGCGACTCGAGCAGATCATAACCAAACTCAACACCATCCCCCACCTCAAGCGCCTGCGCATACACACACGCCAGCCCATTGCACTGCCCAGCCGCGTCACCGACGGGCTACTGAGAGCCCTGAACCAGAGTCGCTTACAACAGGTGATGGTTCTTCACTTCAACCACGCCAACGAATTTGATCACGAAGTGGAGCGCGCCATGAAAAAGCTCTCCAGCTGCGACATCACCCTACTTAATCAAAGCGTACTGCTGAAGGGGGTCAACGACTCAGTCTCATCACTCAAAGCGCTCAGTGAAAAACTATTTGAGCAGCAGATCATCCCGTACTACCTCCACTTACTGGATAAAACATCGGGTGCCGCACACTTTGACACTCCGATTAAACAGGCGAGGCAACTGTACAAGGGACTCAGAGCGGAACTCCCAGGCTATTTAGTACCCACCCTGGTTCAGGAGCAAGCAGGAGAGCCGAACAAAACAGTGATAACGTGAATCACGCCACAGAAAGTTGCATATTTTGGATGTAACGACTAGACTATCTTACTGGAATAGAGTATGAAAATCCTTCTGTACAGGCTGCAAGCCTAAGAAGCATGAATGGAAATGTGTCGGGTGGAGAGTTTCGGATTCAAAATACCTGAGCAGCAAGCTCAGACAAGAGATAGTCGCGACCTGCGCCCCAAAGCGATAGAGCGGTGGCTAGCGGATATGCCACGCGCCAATTTAGGCCTGATGGCAAAGCAGGTCTACGCGCTACTCACCGAATCCAACCTGCTCAAACTCTCCCCCACAGAAAGAGAGCAACTGCTTCAGCAGCTGTATGACCCCATCGACTACATTCTTGAGGCGATGGAGAAACACTACATCGGTCTGTCGCTGCCCTTCCCTGCAAAAAACCGCAAAATAGCACGTCTGGCGCAAAGTGTGCTGCATGAGGTCGTTATTGCCCATAAATCCATTATTCTTGACAGCATCAATGAGAGTAGATCAAACAAAAGTCGCCTTCGGCTAGCCACCATGATGCAGAACCACCTAGCCTTTAACAACCGGCTCCTGTTATGCCTGCACCTGACCTACAGCGCAATACCTAAAAGTTTCTGGCGTGAGCAGTGCCTGATAATGCAGTATGCAGAGCAACTTTCCCTCGCGGATATTGCTGTATTTGGCAGCCGTTCCCCTTGGAGCGTTATTAATCGTTTCAAGCAGGCGCTACTTCTCACGGCCTCCACGCCCGCCTGCCTGGAGCAGCGAGAGATAATCCAACTTAACCACCTTTTAGAAACCTGGGTCTCCAGCTGCCGCCTACTCAGCATGAAAAAATACACTCCGAAACTACACTCCCTGTTCGTTAACCTAAACAGTGATGATGGACCGTTGTATCTTGAAAAACCCACACAACAGAGCGATGGCTGGCGAATCATCGATACCAGCAGCCTGCATTACGCTCTGGAAGATGAAATAACCAAGGCCCGTAGCAACCCCCACTTGGCTCCACTACACAAAGAGACCCTGCAGCGCCTACAAAAGCAGTTAGGCGGTGAGCAAAAAAGGGTCTTTAGTCGTTCAGAAAAATCGGATATGTTTACCCTAGCAATTGGTATTAGTGCAATCCACTGGATGCTTAGCCACCATATCGGTCACGGCAACCATGACGTGGCACGCCCGGCCTGCTACATGAACTCATTCGTTACCAGTGTCGGACGTGACGATGCACCTGATGTCTGGAATGTCTACCGTGAAGCCACCACTACAACCGTTTTCGGAGAAGATCGCGCTAATAATCCAGTTGAATATAAAACCTATGACTTCAATGTCGTTGATGAGAGTGCAAATGGTTACAAGCTAAAATTCAAACAAAATACAACCGCCGATGGTCTCAAAGTTGGTGAGTTGGTGAGCTTACACAAAGGCTTTAACGGCTCAGGGAAGCAGTTTGGGTTGGCATTGATTCGCTGGGTACATCAAACAGCAAGCAATGAACTGGTCATTGGCATTGAGCTCATTGCCCCCAGCGCCACTCCCGTTGAGATCGGTTTATACGCAGAAGAGGTATACTCCGAAGCACAACACAAAATGCGAGCACTGCTGCTCCCCGAGCTGCGCGCAATCAAACAGCCAGCAACCCTGGTCACACCCAATACCTTTAAAGAGGGCCAGCGGATAACTTTACACCACAGGGATGAAGATACATTGGTACTACTCAAGCAGCAAACCAAGCGCGGGGGTGGCCATGCCCTGTATCAATATGAGAATATAGAAAAAGTAACCAAGCTTTCCTCAAAGCATGCTGTTGATACTCGAGGCACTGATGATGACTTAGACAGCGCTTGGGAGCTTCTTTAACTTCTGATGCCTTTACTTATGAGGTAAACTCTGAACAAATCTGAATGTTTTTTTGCTGACAGAATCAAAACCTCCATAATAATAAAAAACCCACTAAGCAGCACAAGAAAGGAACCCTATTGAAAAAGAATACCCTTAACCTTCTTATGTGGGAACATGAGCAGGAGCAGCGTGAACAGTACATCAACATCCTCAAAAACGCCGGATTTGCAGTAAGAGATCGATCAGTAAGCGATAGCGATGCGCTACAAGATGCCTTTTCTGAAAAGGTTTGGGATGTATTCATAATCAACACCACCGCAATCGACCTGCCACCGCTAACGCTACAACAGCAAACCAGCATACAACAGCCCAACCTCATTACCGTCTACCTTTGCCAAAAAGAGCGTTGCGAGGCGACCCATGCACTCTATATGGCGGGTGCTACCCAGATTATCGAACACGATCAAATCAAGGTTCTTGAGGTACTACTCCCGAGAATGATCAGTGCCCACACCCTGCAAAATCAACTGTACCATGCCCAGCAAAAAACAGAAGAGGAGCAGCAACGAAATCGTATATTGATGGATAGCTCCCGTGATGCCATCGCTTACATTCAAGATGGAATGCATGCCTATACCAACACCTCATACCTAGAAATGTTCGACCTTATAGAGCAGGATGAACTCGACAGCACACCACTGCTAGACCTGATTGATAAGGCCTCTCGCGATGAAGTAAAAAGCATCCTACGGCAACTTAGCCGGCAAGAGCTGGCTCACGCCACGCTCAACTGCACCGCGATCAAGGGGACACAACGGCTTAATGTCAGTATCGATTTCACAGAAGCACTGCTAGAAGGCGAGCCTAGTATCCAACTGGTGATACAGGACCAGAGTTACGATGAAGAGCTGAACCAGAAACTACTGGAGCTGAGCAACAAAGACCTTGTCACCAACTTAAATAACCGTGGCCATTTTATTGAGCAGTTAAAAGTATTCATAGCAGACCCTGCTGCATGGGATGAACTCCCTCACGCGATATTTCTCATCAAACTTGACAACTACCCCGAGCTACAACAGCAGCTTGGTATCGCTGGTTGTGACATGATTCTACGAGATATCACCGACATCATTCAGCCGATACTTAAGAATGCCAGCAACTTGGCGCGCTTTGCTGATGAGATGTTTGCCTGCCATCACCCAATATCGTCAGAAACCGAAATCAACCAGCTCTGTCAAGAGATATGCAGTGCGATTGCCAGCGCTCACTTTCTAATTGATGATCAAGAGATAATAACCTCCGTCAGCATTGGTTATACGCCACTTAAAAACAGAGAGCACTCCGCAGAGAAAGTATTAGTCGAACTGGAGCGTGCCTGCAACAGCGCGCACCAAGCGGGAGGCAACCGGATGCAGATGCCTCATGACACCGTACCGGATAAAGCCGAAAGTAGCTGCGATACAGACCTGATTAAAACCGCACTTAAAGAGAATGGCTTCAGGTTAGTTTTTCAGCCCATCGTCAGCCTGCATGCCACACCGGGTGAGCGCTACCAAGTACTACTGCGTATGGTAAACAGTGAAAATGAAGAGATCACACCCCGTGATTTTTTCCCAGCTGCCGCAGAAGAGCCGGGTTTGATGAAAATGTTTGATCGCTGGGTCATTGTTAACAGCATCAACACGCTAATCAAACAACGTCAGCAAGGCAAAAAGTTACAACTTTTCATCAAACTATCCGAAGAGTCACTGCTGGATCCAGAGACCATCAAATGGATCAGTAAATACCTCCGGGATTCACGTATCCCCGGTGACAACTTAATCTTTGAACTCGACCAAGAGCACGTTCTAAATCATAAAAAAGAGTCTGAAGCCTTTATCAGTATGATCAATCAACTCCACTGTCTCACCGCCATAGGGCATGTTCTGGGGCTTCCAGAATCAATTGATTACCTTACCCGCCTTAAAGCTCATTTTCTTAAAATTGATGGATCACTCATAGGCACACTGGTCAATGACAAAGGCGCGCAAGAGATGACTAAAAAAATATCGGAGATGGCACAAACCAACAATATGCAAACCATCGCAGAGTTTGTGCATGATGCCAATACCTTGGCCGTGCTTTGGCAGAGTGGTGTCAACTTTGTCCAAGGATACTACTTGCAGCAGCCTGATCGGGAGATGCACTACAATTTTGAAGAGTAAGGCATTTTCTTAGACTCTCCTGTCATCTCAACGCCGTCGGCCGCACCCTTCCGTACTTCAATGGCTGGGGCGTTGCAGGGGTTTTACTGTTCTGACTTTCAGCTGATTTCGTTGACCTGATCAGATGGCTTCTCCTTAAGCTGCAAACCTTTTAAAAAATTACGCAACACCTGATCCTTGCAAAGGCGATAGTGCTTATGCTCTGGCTTGCGAAAAAAAGCACTCAACTCATGTTGGCTCATGCGCTGACCCGCCAGCGCCAACACGGCCAAAACATCATCACTCTGTAAATTCAGCGCGATTTTGAGTTTTCTAAAAACAATATTATTATTCAACCGTTGTTCAGGCTCTGGTTGTGGCCCTTCTCTTTTGCCCCGCACCTCATTAATCAGACCGTTGAGAAAAGTAGCCAGCTCGATATCACGACAAGCTTGGTAGCCCGGGTCGTCATCTTTTTTTAACCAGGCACTCACCTGCGCCCTTGTAACCTTGTGGTTCGCCTGACTAAAAAGCCGCATCATTTGAGAGTCACTGAAATCGAAGGTATAGCGAAGACGGCGTAAAATATCATTATTAGTCACGGTTTAATTCCAGTAATTCAATCAGTTAAATCGCTCACCATCATAATAAAACCCATCCATTGGTGTTATTTTTATGGTGTTTTATTTTTTTAGTGCCTGTGCATCCAGCTCTTTCAGAAAGTTGAGTTTTTCAGTGATTTTCTGTTCCATTCCTCGTGCGACGGGCTGATAGTAATGGCGAGCACCCATCTCTTCAGGAAAGTAGTTTTCTCCTGCGGCATAACCGTGCGGTTCGTCGTGGGCATAGCGGTAGGCTTTACCATAACCCAGCTCCTTCATCAGCTTGGTAGGCGCATTTCGAAGGTGAACCGGCACTTCGATAGAGCCTTGGTTTTTCACATCCGCTCTTGCGGCATTATAGGCTTTGTATACTGCGTTGCTTTTGGGGGCTACTGCGAGGTAGACCAGCGCCTGAGCGATAGCAAGCTCACCCTCTGGAGAACCAAGGCGCTCCTGCACATCCCATGCATTCATCGCTAATTGTAGCGCCCGTGGGTCGGCATTACCGATATCTTCCGATGCCATACGAACAATTCGGCGGGCGAGATAGAGCGGATCACAGCCCCCATCCAGCATCCGTGCCATCCAGTAGAGGCAGGCATCGGGATTAGAGCCACGCATCGATTTATGCATTGCCGATATTTGATCATAAAAGGCTTCACCGCCCTTATCAAAACGACGCAGACCACCGGAGAGTACTTCGTTCAAGGTGGGTTGCTCGATCACCTCAACATCATCTCGCCACTCCGCAAGGCTGACTGCAATCTCCAGAAGATTTAATGAGCGGCGACCATCACCATCAGCCGCTTGCGCTATCTGCTCACGCTGCTCATGGGGTATTTGTAATTTACGATGCCCCAGACCGCGTGTTTTATCGTTAAGTGCACGGTCGATAATTTGTCGGATATCGTGGTGAGTGAGTGATTTCAGCACATAGACCCGTGCCCGCGACAACAGTGCGTTATTCAGCTCAAATGAGGG
>JAKIVC010000015.1 GCA_021647245.1 Gammaproteobacteria bacterium | reverse complement strand
AACTATACAGAAGCGTTTTTTGTCTGGCAACACCCTAATTCTAGTGCTAGTCGCTAGGTGGGAATGAAGAGTGATTTTTAAGGCTTAGACTCAACCAATAAGTGCATAATTTGAGCAGAGTAGAAAAAATAGCCGCACGAACCTGCGTGCGCGACTAATATTTTTAGTTTCGCTGTGAAACCAAACGCTTACACATCATCTCGCGCTTCTATCTAGGGATTAGGGCTATCGATATTTTTTACGGTTTCCCAGTGTAATCCCAAATGCCTAGCAACGGCCTGAGTGCTCATGTGGCGACACAGGCCACTGATCATATGGCAAGCGGTGAGTGAAGCGGTATCCCTTGTCGACGAACTTACAAGACTCCATTCGTCGTTCATTTTTGCTGATAAACACCTGTGCCAGCTGAATGTCGATGATACAAGGGTAGCCAAATAACGGCACGTCTCGAACGCTTCGGCGGACATAGCGGTTAATGGTTCCCTTCTTGCCGGTAACGGGGTCTACAGCGCGTCTACGCTTGTCTCGATGACAGTGAATGACGAGCGGTTGCTCATCCCGCTTAACCTCATTGACCCGTTGTCCTTTGAGGTCCAAAATATCCTTCGGGGTGTCGATATTCATATTCTGTTCTATATGAAGTTGTGACAAGCCTTATATATCAACAGATTACACTATAATCGGCATCTTTTTTCACTCGCAAGACCGGAGAAGAGCCGTGGCTATTTTTTGTTTTGCTGTGGAATCAAGCGCTTGTATAGCACTCGTGTTCTCGTCTGGGGATTGGAGTTCCTCGGGCCGTGCTATTTTTGATGGCAAGCTTGGCAGCTGGCAGAGCCTGGGAATGTGATGATCCGGTAATTGTGATGTTCTGTGCTCTGATTGTCTGAAGTGATGTTGTGGCAGTCCAGGCAGCTTACCTTGGCTCTGGCGTGTGCATCGTCGACGATGCTGGTGAGTGGTTGCAGGTGTGCTTGTTGGTGGCATTCAATGCAGGGTGCGCTCTGTTGTGTAGTATCGGAATAAGCGAGTGGTGCGTTGATAAACACGAGAGTGAGCGCGGCTAGCCAATAGAGAATAGGTGAAGTTGCTTTGTATGCTTTTTGCCTAGGCTGCCACCTGAAGGGTGTGTTTTGGCTTAGCGTGGGTATGTGGTTGTAAAACATTTGGTTCGTCCTAGAAGTGTTTGAGGTGTAGCCACAGCTTTAATTGTAGCTTTTGGGAGGGATTTAAGTGTGATTTTTCGAGGAAAATATTTAACTGGGCTCATTCAGATGCCGCATAAATTTACAAGATTAATTGTGCCTAACAGGTTAGAATGTCCAGATCATATAAGAAGATAGCAGAGTAAATTGAGAATTCATGACTAAACAGCCGCAGAGTGACCCACACGCTGACCGCGAGGCCTGCAAATACGATAACCCTATTCCCAGCCGTGAATTTATCATGGAAATCATTGCTGAGGCCGGTAAACCGCTCACCCGTAACTATTTAATAGAGAAGCTTGATCTGCGAGAGCCTGAGCAGGTAGAGGCGCTACGCCGTCGGCTTCGTGCTATGGAACGTGATGGGCAGTTGCTGTATAACCGCCGCGGTGCCTACTGTTTGATTGATCAGACTGATTTGGTGCGTGGGCGCGTTGCGGGGCATCCGGATGGTTTTGGTTTTTTGATTCCTGATGAAGGCGGGGATGACCTATTTCTTTCCGATCGTCAAATGCGCCAGGTTTTTCATGGTGACCGGGTGGTGGCTTATGTTTCCGGTGTGGATCGGCGTGGTCGCCGTGAGGGGTCAATCGTCGAAGTGCTGGAGCGCAGCCACACACATGTGGTGGGTCGTTTTTATGTGGAAGATGGGATTGGTTTTATTCGTCCAGATAATAAGCGTGTTGCACAGGATATTCTGGTGCCGGTTGATCAGTACGGCGGTGCTCAGCATGGTCAGTTTGTCACGCTGGAAGTGTTGTCATACCCCACCGTAAAACGTGAGGCGGTGGGTAAAGTGACCGAGGTTTTGGGTGACCATATGGCACCGGGGATGGAGATTGACGTGGCCATTCGCTCCTATGGATTGCCTGAGAAGTGGCCACAGTCAGTTTTAGATGAAATTAAGAAGTTTGGTGAACAGGTACCTGAAGAGGCTAAGCAGGGGCGAGAGGATATTCGCGAGCTACCGTTGGTCACCATCGATGGTGAGGATGCACGGGACTTTGATGATGCTGTTTTTTGTGAGCCCCATGGCAAAGGGTGGCGTCTGCTGGTTGCGATTGCTGATGTCTCCGCATATGTTGAAAATAACGCCCCTCTGGATGTTGAGGCGCGTGAGCGGGGTAACTCGGTTTACTTTCCGGAGCGTGTTGTACCGATGTTGCCCGAGGTGCTCTCCAACGGTCTCTGTTCAATCAATCCCGAGGTAGACCGTCTCTGCATGGTTTGCGAAATGTTTATTACGGCGCAGGGTGCGGTGCGTAAATATCGTTTCTTTGAGGGTGTGATGCGCTCACACGCCCGGCTCACGTACAATAAAGTGGCCGCGATGCTGGTGGATAAAGATAAGAGCCTTCGCGCCGAATATGCGAATGTTTTGCCCCACGTCGAGGAGCTGCACAGGCTCTATACTGCGCTGGATAGCCGTCGAAAAAAGCGTGGTGCGATTGAGTTCGACACCACCGAAACGCGTATTGTCTTTGCCGAAGATCGCAAGATTGAGAAGATCGTGCCGACCACACGCAATGTCGCACACATGATGATTGAAGAGTGTATGTTAGCGGCGAATGTTTCGGCGGCGGATTATATGCTGACCGGTAAAATTGCGACGCTCTATCGTATTCATGAAGAGCCGCAGGAGAAGAAGATTGAAAAGCTCAAGGAGTTCCTTGCTGAGCTGGGTCTTAGTTTACGCTGCCGTACCAAGCCGACAGCGACCCATTACACCAAGTTGTTGAGCGATATTCAGGGGCGTGTAGATAAACATCTGATCCAAACCGTAATGCTGCGCAGTATGAGCCAGGCAGTTTACCATCCGGATAATGTGGGCCACTTTGGCCTTGCCTATGAGAGCTATGCGCACTTCACCTCGCCGATTCGCCGCTATCCTGATCTGTTGGTTCATCGTGCAATTAAGCATCTCATCTCGGGTAAGTCATTGAACGAATTTGTTTATTCTAAAAGTGATATGGCCAATTTGGGTGAGCACTGTTCCATGACGGAGCGCCGTGCTGATGAGGCGACTCGTGATGCAACAGATTGGCTAAAGTGTGAGTATATGCTGGATAAGGTCGAGCAGGAGTTTGACGGCATTGTGACCAGCGTAACCGGTTTTGGGCTCTTCGTTGAGATGAAAGATATCTATATAGAAGGGTTGATTCACATCACCTCGCTTGCAGACGATTATTTTCACTTTGATCCCGCCAAGCATCGTCTGCAAGGTGAGCGGAGCGGAATCTCATATCGCCTGGCTGATCCTGTGCGTGTGCGCGTTACACGGGTCGACCTGGATGAGCGCAAAGTTGATTTTGAGCTGGTGCCCTCTGAAGCCGACCAAAAAGCGCTGGCCGATGCGCCGCAGCCAAAACCAAAGCGTCCGCGTAGGCCTCGTAAACCTCGTCATCATCAAACAGAAACAGTTGCCGCTGCCGTCAAGCCAGATGAGAGCAAGCCAGTAGCGCCTGCCGATGAGGGTGGCAAGCCGCAGGGCAAAAGCCGGCCAAAGCGCAAGCGTAAACCCAAGCCGAAAAAAGAAAAATCCCAGGATTAAGTAACAGTGGCTGATCAGGTGATATTTGGGCTGCACGCGGTA
Source organism: Gammaproteobacteria bacterium (assembly GCA_021647245.1). Lineage (NCBI taxonomy): Bacteria > Pseudomonadati > Pseudomonadota > Gammaproteobacteria > Gammaproteobacteria bacterium. Next base: position 57,147 of record JAKIVC010000015.1, on the reverse strand, counting down.
CACTCTCTTCTGCAATATAACGCTAAGCTGGTTGTTGAGTTGCAGGTGGCAGATCAACGTCGTGACGCTCGGTTGGCTGAGGTTGTAGCGCTGGCTGAAAACAGCGGGATTGTAGTTCGCCAGGTTACGCGAGAGGTGTTGGATAGTGGCAGTGCGGGTGCGCGCCACCAAGGGGTACTGGCGCTGTGTAAGCAGAGCCCCAGTTATCATGAAAAAGACCTCCCTTACCTGCTGGATGGCGTTGAAACTGCCCCACTCTTGTTGATTCTTGACGGTGTGACAGATCCACACAACCTGGGCGCTTGCCTTCGAAGTGCAGACGCTGCGGGTGTCCATGCGGTGATAGCTCCCAAAGATAAGGCGGCCGGACTGAATGCAACGGTTCGCAAAGTGGCGTGTGGTGCGGCTGAACATATCCCTTTTTTTCAAGTGACCAATCTGGCGCGTACCTTGCGGCTGTTACAGGCGCGTGGTATTTGGTTGGTCGGTGCGGCAGGTGAAGCACAAAGCACGCTGCATCAAGCTGATCTTAAAGGCCCCCTTGGGCTGGTGATGGGTAGCGAGGGCAAAGGTATGCGCCGCCTGACTCGTGAACACTGCGACCTGCTGATTAATATTCCAATGTATGGCTCGGTCTCCAGCCTTAACGTCTCTGTGGCGGCAGGGGTTTGCCTGTTTGAGGCGGTACGTCAACGCCACGCTTGACTCTCTAATCTGCCGAAAACACCCGTGTCGCACAACCTGTTGATTTAGACTTTATGTATTAACTCGCCACCAGCTTAATTATCCATAATATGGATTGTTGGCGAGTAAATACATAAAGTCCGATGGTATTAGACAATCATTATTCCAGAAAAAAAGACTTCTGGAATAATGAGTTGCGAGTTAATACATATCAGGCTGTCTTGGCGACGTTGCTACTCAACCTGTGCCAGTTAATATCCTCACGCTTAAACAGCTCAGACATGACACTTTTTTGGAGGAAATCACCCTAACCGTAAGGCCTTGGCTAGCTGGTTGCGTGTTTAGAAGGGCCAGACGATAGGAATGATGGTGAGTGCCACCCCTGAAAGTATGAGTGTGATGGGTAAGCCAAAACGCAGGTAGTCAGAAAAATGGTAACCACCGGGGCCATATACCATTAAATTGGTCTGGTAGCCGATGGGGGTGGCAAAGCTGCACGATGCGGCAAACATAATGGCGATGATGAAGGGCATCATGCTGACATCAAGTTGTTGGGCGGTCATTAGTGCAATGGGGAACATTAAAACGGCGGCTGCATTGTTGGTGATCATTTCGGTGCAAAGCACGGTCATTAGATAGATTAACGCCAGTGCTAGCATCGGCTCTGCACCGGCGGTGGTGACCAGTTGGTGGGCGATGGCGCTGGCGGCACCGCTTTTGGTGAGTGCGGCACCGATGCCGATGGAGGCTGCGATCACGATCAACACCTGCCAGTCCACGCTGCGCCGGGCACTGCCTGGGGTGATGCAGCGTGTCAGGATCATTACACCTGCCGCTAGAAAAGCCGCCTTGAACATACTGAGCCAGCCGATGGTGACGGCGGCGATCATTCCGACCATAATCGCCATGGCCAGTGCGGCCTTGTCGTGGTTGGGGCGCTTGGCGCCCGCTAGGGTGCTGACGAGGTAGAAATCCCGCGAGTTTCTCTGTCGTTCAATGAAATAGGGGGAGGCCTCCAACAGTAGGGTGTCACCCGCTGAAAGTTTAATATCACCAATCTTCTGATTCAGGTGTTCACCATTACGCGCTACCGCAATAATGGCGGCATTGTAGTGCGCCCTGAATTTCCCTTCACGAATAGTTTGTCCCAATAGCGGGCAACTATTGGAGACGACCACTTCAACCATGGTGCGTGCGTGACGTTGTGAGTTGAGTTCTTCGTGCTGTTCAGTTGGGGTCTGTAACCCCCTTATCTTTTGCAGGTCGACTACGGAGTCAACCACCCCGGCGAAGATCAGAATATCGCTGGAAAGAAGTTGGGTGCGAGGTGAAACGGCTGGTATTAAGTCCCCATCCCGCTCAATGGCGGAGAGAAATAGCCCAGGAAGCTGACGTAGTCCCGCCTGTTCGATGGTTTTTCCAGCCAGTGGCCCTGCGGGGGTTATCTCCATTTCAATGGTATATTCGCGCATATTATCGAACTGGCTGATGGCGGGCAGGCGCTCTTTTAATAACCATTTGCTGGTAAACAGGGTGTAGAGCAGCACTATTAATGCTGCTGGCAAACCGAGGTAAGCTAGCTCCCACATGCCAAGGCCGCTGGTGCCACTCTGTTCAATATAGAGGCCATTTACAATGAGATTGGTGCTGGTGCCTATGAGGGTCATGGTGCCCCCGACGATTGCTGCATAGCTAAGGGGCATCATCAATTTAGAGACTGAAAATTGCTGGCGCTTGGCCCAGTCGTTGACTGCTGGAATCAGCATGGCAACCACCGGTGTGTTGTTGAGCACGGCACTCATCGCCATCACGGGTGCCATGAGTCGTAATTGGGCGACGATGATGCTTTTGGGGCGACCCAGCATCGCCTGGCTGAGCCAGCCAATCGCGCCGGTATCTTTTAGGCCTGCGGCAACAATAAACAGCAGTGCTACAGTGGCCATCCCCTCATTGGCCATCCCTGACAGTGCTTCCTGGGGTGTGAGAATGCCGACCAGCAGTAAAATCATCAGCCCACCGACGATGATTACATCGGCTGAAACCCGGCTTAAAAGCAGAGCACTAAAGCAGCCGCCGATAATTGCCAGAGTAAACCACGCTTCCCAACCCATGAATAAAACCTATTCCTTCATTAAACTGGTAACGGATTCTACTGATAAAACAGGGGTGTCGCTACTTTTTTACTTGTGGAGCAGTCTACGAACCTGTTGCGGGTCATTGAGGGTGCGGATTTTATCAAACAGCTGCTGAGCTTCACTGTAGTGTTGTTTTAGATAACAGAGCCACTGCTTGAGGCGTGAGACGATATGACGGTCTGCCACCTGGGCGGCCAACCCTTCGAGTAACATGGTTTCAATCAGCGGAATAATAGATTGCCATGTGATGCCGCTGCCGTCACGGCCGCTTTGAAATTGACGAATTTGTTGTATCAATCCAGGGTTGATAATCACACCTCGGCCAATCATCACATCATCACAACCGCTGATGTACCGACAACGCAGATACTCCTCTACCGAATTTATATCGCCGTTGGCGACCACCGGAATAGTGAGTGATGCGCGGATACGGGCGATCCAGTGCCAGTCCGCAGGTGGTCGGTAGCCCTCTTTTTTGGTACGCCCATGTACCACAACACTATCGGCACCTCCCGTTTCAACGGCGTGGGCATTCTCCAGTGCCAGGGTAGTATCGTCATAGCCGAGGCGAATTTTGGCACTAAAGGGAATGTCGGCGGGAACCACAGCGCGAACGGCCGCAACAATCTGCTGAACCCGTTCAGGCTCTTTAAGTAATACAGCACCCCCCGCTTTGCGGTTAACAAACCGGGAGGGGCAGCCAAAGTTAATATCGATCCCCTTAGCTCCCATTTCGATGGCGCGTTGGGCATTGACAGCCACAATTTCGGGGATGCCACCCAGCAGTTGTACGACCACGGGTGTGCCCGCTGGCGTAACGCCATCATGGAGAAGCTCCGGGCAGATGCGACGAAACACACGGCGTGGTAACAGGCGGTCGGTAACACGGACAAACTCACTGACGCAGAGATCCAGGCCACCGATGTTGGTCAAAAAAGCGCGCATCTGCTGGTCAACCACCCCTTGCATTGGCGCAAGTAAAATTTTCATGGTGCTCTATTTAACCCGAGTTAATATTTTTTGAACGGTGGCGCTATTATGCCAGCAAAGCCTTGGCAGGTGGTTGTAACTACTCAGTGTACTCATCTTTTACCTCAACGCTTGGTTGCTTTCGTGCTCAATTGGTCACATATGCCCCATAGGCTTCTTCTTTGTGTGTGAAAATGCCTTGATGTACTAATCCCCAGATATAAACACGTATGCTGCACAACCTATTGACCCCGCAGCAAAAAAATAGCCGCCGAACCTGCGGGTACGACTAATATTTTTAGTTTTACTGTGAAACCAAACGCTTACATATCATCTCGCGCCTCTATCTAGGGGTTAGGGTAACGCTTTCTCCGGGCTTGTACGGGTATTGCACGCTATAATGCCTGATCTTAAGTTGTCTATCCCTCTATAGGGTGTCATTATTGGCTATTACCTGAGTGTTGGAGTCGGAATTGAGCAAGGCGTTGATCGACCCGCAAGGTCGGCATATTACCTATCTACGATTATCGTTGACTGATCGCTGCAATCTGCGGTGCTTCTATTGTCTACCCAAAGGCACTAAAGGTTTTTCCACACCGAGCGAGTGGCTTAACTTTGATGAGATTGAACGGGTGGTGGTGGCCTTTGCTGCGTTGGGTGTCTCTCGCATCCGCCTCACGGGTGGCGAACCGCTGGCACGCCCTGATATTACCTCGTTAATTGCGCGCATCGCGGCTATCCCGGCGATTGATGACCTCTCTCTGAGTACCAATGCCACGCTACTTGCCGACTGTGCCTTGCCATTAAAAGAGGCGGGTATTTCGCGCATTAATGTGAGTCTGGATACACTGCGTGCTGATCGATTTTCTGCGATAACCGGTGGCGGTGATCTACAGCCAGTGCTGGATGGTTTGGCGGCGGCAAGGGCGGCTGAGCTGAGCCCAGTTAAGATAAATATGGTGGCGATGAAGGGGATTAATGATGATGAATTTGCTGACATGGTGCGCTACTGCGGTGACAATAATTTCACCCTGCGCCTGATTGAGACCATGCCTGTCGGCAGTGGTGGTCAAATGGCGACGGAGCACTACCTGGATTTAAACACGGTGCGCCAACAACTGAGCGAAACATTTAATATGGTGCCGGGCACCATGTCAGGCGGTGGCCCTGCCCACTACATGCAGGTGGTCGATAGCCGTCTAAAAGTGGGCTTCATAACCCCTATCTCACAACACTTCTGTGAAACCTGTAATCGAGTAAGGCTCTCTGCGGAAGGGGTGCTCTACCTCTGCCTCGGTCAAGAGCATAGTGCAGATTTGCGGCCACTGCTGCGCGGCGATGCCAGCGACGAGGCGTTGCAAGCGGCTATTATTAAAGCCCTCGCGCTCAAGCCCGCACAGCATGACTTTAATGAGCAGCCGGAGAAGATTGTCAGGTTTATGTCTAAGCTGGGTGGGTAGCCTGGGCTAGTCTGACCCCAGGGCGATCTTGCAGCGTCATCCTGTGGTAATAAGTGCCTGGGAAAAATCATCCAACAAATCTTGTTGATCTTCGATGCCGATGGAGAGGCGAATGAGTGAGTCGTCAATGCCCATTTCGGCGCGGCGGGTTGCGCCCATCTCCCAATAAATAGTGTGTGCGACTGGAATGGCTAAGGTGCGGTTATCTCCTAGGTGGCTGGAGAGAATAACCAGTTTCAGCTGGTTTAGAAATGCAAAACAGTCATGCCCCTCTGCCAGTTCAATGCTGATGATGGCACCGTGGTGCTTGAAGAGTGATTTGGATAGCGCATGCTGCGGGTGCGCTTGCAGGCCAGGATAGTAGACCTTCGAGATGGCCGGGTGATTGGAGAAAAAGTTGGCCAGTGCCGTGGCGTTATCGCAGGCACGCTCCATGCGCAGTGCCAAGGTCTCTGCTCCAATGGCAATCTTATGTGCCGACTCTGCGGTGAGGGTGCTGCCAAAATCGCGTAACCCTTTTTTGCGTATCTGTGTAATGCCCCAATAACAGGGTTCAAACTTTTTATAGGTGTCGTAGATATTGGGGTAGTGACTCCAGTCATAGAGCCCGGTATCGGTCACGGCTCCACCCAGAGCGTTGCCGTGGCCACAGATATATTTGGTTAATGAGTTGATAACCAGGCTGGCACCGACTGCTTTGGGTTGAAACAGGTAGGGTGAGGTGAGGGTGTTGTCGACGACATAGAGTAGCCCCCGTTCACGACAAAGCTCGCCAATTTTGGCTAAATCGGCAACTTGAGTGCGTGGGTTGGCGATAGTCTCTACAAAGACCAAGCGAGTATTTTCTTGGAGTGCGGCTTCAACCTGGGTCACATCGGTGGCATCGACCAGACTCACTTGGCAGCCAAGGGTGTCGATGGTGCCCATCAAGCTATTGGTATTGCCAAACAGGTAGGCACTGGAGACGATATGGTCTCCTGCGCTTAACAGTGCCAGAAAGGTTGAGCCAATCGCCGCCATACCGGTGCTAAAACAGGCTGTGGCCAGCCCATCTTCCATGTGGGTAATCTTGGTTTCTAACGCTGCCGTGGTAGGATTGGATTGTCGGCTGTAAACAAAGCCACTCTCTTCTCCCTTAAATACGCGGGCCAGGTGTTCGGCATCGGGATAGCCGTAGGCGATGGTGGTATGAACAGGTTTGTGTACCGCAAAGTGCTCGATGGTGGCTGAACGATCCGCATGGAGAATTTGGGTTGTGAATTTTCTGGTCATGTGCTGATGCTTCTATAAAAGAGGTGTGAGTGAATAAGTGTACCAATAAAGTGGTTGATGTAGCAGCGGTAGATGATAACAGGGGGTGATGTTTGATCGAAGTTAAGAATTTGGTTTTTGAATATCCCGGTACTTTGGCGCTGGACAATGTTTCACTCTCGATTTCTGAAGGTGAAATTGCAGCACTGGTCGGTCCCAACGGTGCAGGGAAAACCACGCTGATGCGGGCTATTTCGGGCCTGGATACGCCGATTTCAGGGTCAGTTCGGGTGGACGGTCTGGATGTGCTCCAATACCCTCGTCAGGCGCACCAGCGGATGGGTTATTTGGCTGATTTTTTCGGGCTGTATGACGAGCTGACACTACGACAGGCGCTGCACTATGCGGCACTCTCCCATGGAATTGGCAGCGAGTCGCTGGAGGCGAGCATTGTATTGGCCGCGCAACGGCTACAGTTGGAAGGTCGGCTGAGTCAGCCCGTTAAAGCCCTCTCTCGAGGGTTGAGCCAGCGCCTTGCGATCGCCCAAGCCATTATTCATCAACCAAAAGTGTTGTTACTGGATGAGCCTGCCGCGGGCCTGGACCCACAGGCGCGCAAAGCGCTCTCGGATCTTTTTTTGGCGTTGCGAGATCAAGGGATGACTCTGCTGGTCTCTTCACACATATTGGCGGAGCTGGAAGAGTATTGCAGTGTGATGGTAGTGGTGGAGCAGGGGCGGATTATTGACCAGCAGTCACTGAGCACCCTTCACGCTCAACATGAGGTGCTACGCATCGCATGTGCAACACCTTCACCAACACTCCCTTCCATGTTGCAAAACTACTCGGGGGTTGAGCTGATGAGTGACGATCAACAGGATTGCTTAATACAAATTTCGACGGACCCAGCGGTTCAGTATCAACTGCTACAACAGCTATTGTCCCAAGGTTTCAGCGTCTATCACTTTGCACCGGCACAGCGCAATATGCAGGAGAGCTATCTACAGACGGTGAAGCAGTATCAGGAGAGTAAGTAATGATGAGTCCTGAGTTTCTACGCAATTTTTGGCTGGAGATGACACTGCATCGATGGCTAATGATGCCAGCGATATTGCTGGTTATCTTTTTTATTATTCATACTATGGGCGGGTGGTCAGGGGTTCATGGTGCAGCCCGGTTGACTCTTGTGGCGATGGGGATGTTATGGGGTGTGCGCTTGGCAGGTGAAGCGTTGATTGATGAGATCGATAAGCGTACTTGGGATCAGCAACGAATGAGCGCGATTACCCCGTGGCAGATGAGCTGGGGCAAGTTGTTTGGTAGTACCGTTTATGTTTGGTATGGCAGCTTGCTGGTGGTGCCGGTTTTTCTATTCAGTGGCTTAATGGTGGGGGAGCCATTGCTGGGGCCCAAGCTGATATTACTGCTGAGCGGAGCCGTGCTGGTGCAGGCATTAGCACTGCTGATGAGCTTGTTAATGGTGCGGCGTATGGGCCGCCATCGCCGCAGTCTATCGAATTTAGCGTTGATCATTACACTGTTTTTCATCATGACGGTGGCACCCTTTTACGATGAGTATTACGCGCAGTTTAGCTGGTATGGCCTGTTGATCAGTGAGCTGGTTTTTATGGCGCTAAGCAGTGTGGTTTTTTGTGGCTGGGCACTGCTTGCGCTCTACCGCACCATGGGTGAAGAGCTACAGCTAAAACATCGCCCTTTGGTGTGGCTTAGTTTTTCGCTGTTTCTGATTTTCTATGCGCTGGGCTTTAGCCCGGTAGCCGGGAGCGATACGCTGGAGTTGAACCTGGCAGGCGCTTTTTTCATTACACTTTTTCTTTGCTACATGATGATATTTATTGAGCGCAAGGAGCCGCTAGAGCTACGTCGCTTTCAGGTGACCCGTGCGCAGCAGGGGTGGTACGCGGCATCAGCACACCTGCCTTGCTGGCTGGTGAGCGTGGTGGTGCTGGTGCTGGGTCTATTGTTGCAGTGGATAGATGCGCCGCAGATGGGTTTTATGGAGACCCTGCTGAGGCTTGATCAAGTGGTGCTGTTATTACTCCTGTTTCTATTGCGCGATATTGCCATCGTTATCTACTTTAATTTGACCAAGCAGACTCAGCGAGCAGACGCGACCGCGCTGGTTTACCTGCTGCTGCTCTACCTGCTGCTGCCGATGCTATTCAGTGCCATGGGGATGACGACACTCAATAATCTGCTGATGCCGGTGTTTACCGCCAGCCCTTGGATGACAATGATATCCGGTGTTGTGCAGCTTGGTGTGGTGGGTTGGTTGATCTATCAACGCTGGAGAGGCCATTACCATCCGCCCACGGCCTAATGCCGCCAAAAGGCCGGAGTGAACAGTATCAGCAGGGTAAAGACTTCAAGTCGGCCCATGAGCATGGCTAGCGAAAGCACCCATTTGGCGGTATCACTTAGGTCGTCAAAATGTGCGCCAACACTGCCGAGGCCAGGGCCGAGGTTGTTCATGCAGGCTGCCACGGCAGAAAATGCAGTGGTTTGATCTTCGCCAGTGGCAAGAATGATCAGCATGAAGATGATAAAACAGGCTACATAGAGAGAGAAAAACCCCCACACGGCTTCAATAACCCGCTCGGGTAGCACCTTGTCACCGATCTTGATAGGGATCTGTGCATTGGGGTGTACCAGGCGGGTCACTTCCCGCGAACCCTGCTTAAATAACAATATGATGCGAATGACTTTCATGCCGCCACCGGTGGAGCCGGCACAGCCACCGATAAAGCTGGTGAGCAGTAGCAGTACCGGAAGAAAGCCGGGCCAGGCGTAAAACTCGGTGGTGGTGAAGCCGGTGGTCGTACCGATTGAGACCGCTTGAAAAATGCCGTGGTGAAGTGCTTCGCCGAAGGTGTCAAATACGTTGTTGTAGTGGAGATAGCTGACGGTGATGGCTGCGACGGTTGCCAGTATGCTGAGATAGACTTTTACTTCGGTGTCGTAACGGTAGGGGCTAAGACTGAGTGAACGCCAGGCGAGAAAGTGCAGTGCAAAGTTCATCCCGGCCAATAGCATGAAAAACACCGCGATCATCTCAATGAGTGGGCTGTTGAAGTAGGCCATGCTGGCATCATGGGTGGAGAATCCGCCGATCGCGATGGTGGAAAAGCTGTGGGCGATGGCATCAAAGCCACTCATGCCGGCTGCCCAGTAGGCGAGCGCACAGATGATGGTGAGTGAGAGGTAGATGTACCAGAGTGCTTTGGCGGTTTCGGTGATGCGGGGAGTGAGTTTGCTATCTTTCATCGGCCCGGGTGTTTCGGCTCGATAGAGCTGCATGCCACCCACACCGAGGAGTGGCAGAATGGCGACCGCCAGTACGATAATGCCCATGCCACCCAGCCACTGAAGCTGTTGTCGGTAAAAGAGTATTGACTTGGGAAGTGTGTCGATACTCTCCGAAATGACGGTGGCACCGGTGGTGGTGAGGCCGGACATCGATTCAAAAATTGCATCGGTTGGTGATAGTTGTGGGTTGTCAGAGAGCATAAAGGGGAGTGCGCCAGTTAGCCCCAGTACCGTCCAGAAGGTGACCACCACTACAAAGCCATCCCGCAGGCGCAGATCTTTACGGCGATTGCGCACCGGAAACCAGATCAGCAGGCCGGTTAGCAGGCTAGCGAGAAAGGTGATGATAAATGGCATCAGGTTGCCATCATCATAGATTATTGAGACAACCATCGGGGGCAGGGTGGTGACGCTGAAAATCATCAACAACATACCGATGATGCGCTGGATTGTGGCGAACTGCATGAGTGTGCTGTCCTTTTTTTACAGGAAGGTGATGCCAACCTGGAACAGTTTTTCCACGGCAGGTACATATTTTTTATCCACCAGAAAGAGAATGACATGGTCGCCGGATTCGATAACGGTATCGTGGTGGGCAATCAGTACGGTCTCACCGCGCACGATGGCGGCAATGGTGGTGCCGTGGGGCAGGGTGATCTCTTCAATGGCGTGGCCGACCACACTGGACGAGCCGCGGTCACCGTGGGCAACGGCTTCAATCGCTTCGGCGGCACCACGACGCAGTGAGTGTACCGCGACTACGTCACCTCGCCGCACATGGGCCAGCAGGCTGCCGATCATCGCCTGTTGTGGTGAGATGGCGATGTCGATGGTGCCGTTCTGTACGAGGTCGACGTAGGAGCTGCGGTTAATCAGCGCCATTACTTTGCGTGCGCCGAGGCGCTTGGCCAACATGGCCGAGAGGATGTTGGCCTCATCATCGTTGGTGAGGGCGCAGAAGACACCGGTGTTTTCGATGTTTTCATCCAACAGCAGCTCTTCATCTGCCGCATCTCCGAACAGCACCATGGTTTTTTTAAGTTCTGCGGCAATCATCTCGGTGCGTTCGCGGTTGTGGTCGATCAGCTTTACTCGACAGCTCTTCTCAAGTGCTTTTGCCAGTCGTTTTCCGATATTGCCACCGCCAGCAATAATGACACGTTTTATTTTTTCATCAATATTACGCAGCTCGGCCATTACTGCACGAATATCTTTGCGTGCGGCGATAAAAAAGACCTCATCATCAACCTCAATGACGGTATCGCCATGGGGTGGCACTGGTATTCCGTGACGAAAAATGGCCGCCACGCGGGTCTCCACCTTGGGCATATGCTCTCGCAGCGTACTGAGTGCATGGCCGACCAGTGGCCCATCGTGGTAGGCGCGTACCGCCACCAGTTGTACTTTTCCGCCAGCAAAGTCGAGCACTTGCAGCGCACCCGGCAGCTCGATCAGGCGCTGGATGTGGTCGGTAACCAGCTGTTCTGGGCTGATCAATACATCAACTGGCAGCGCTTCTTGGTTAAAAAGCTTGGGATAGGCGAGGTACTCTACGGAGCGGACACGGGCAATTTTTGTCGGGGTGTGGAACAGGGTGTAAGCCACTTGGCAGGCGACCATGTTGATCTCATCGCTATTGGTGACGGCGAGGATCATGTCGGCATCTTCAGCGCCCGCCCGTTCAAGTGTTTGCGGGTGCGAGGCCTCTCCTTCGATGGTGCGAATATCGAGCCGGTCTTGCAGTAGTGCCAGACGGTTGACGTCGGTATCCACCACAGTGATGTCATTGGCTTCATGAACCAGGTTTTCTGCGACGGAGGAGCCAACCTGGCCAGCACCCAAAATGATGATTTTCATAGCATATTATTTTTTAATTAGGTTTTAACACTAGTGTACAGCGAATAACGTGCTGCGCCACTGCTCATTTGCCTGATTTAAACTCGATGCCCAGCGCACGTAACTTCCGATAAAGGTGGGTACGCTCTACGCCGGATGCTTTGGCAATTTTTCCGACAACGCCACCCTGTTGCTCCATTTGGTGAGTAAAGTAGCGGCGTTCAAACGCTTCCCGGGCCTCGCGTAGCGGCAGGGAAAATAGCTCGTCGTAGCTGGGTAGTGTTGTTTTGGTGCTCTCTGTGCGGAGTAGCCCGTTGAGTTCATTGAGTTGTACCTCTGGCTCTGCTCCGGTGATTAACAGCTGGCGTATGATGTTGTTGAGCTCTTTGATGTTGCCAGGCCAGTGGTAGTTGCGCAGCTGGTTTTGCAGTGGTAAGCCGAAGCGGCGGTAGGGGAGCTTCTCCTTTTCGACAAAGTGGTCGACAAAGTGGGTGAGTAGCTCTGGAATATCTTCACTGTGCTTTCGTAGTGCGGGGGTGTGGATGGAGGCACTTTTTAATAGGTGGTAGAGGTCATTGCGAAAGTGGCCGTCATTGATCAGTGCGGGCAGCTCACGGGTTGAGGTGCAAATGAGGCGGCACGTCGATTTGAGCGGGGTATCGCCCCCTTGGCGGAAATACTCGCCACTCTTTAGGTAGCCGATCAGATAATCCTGTTGCTCCAGAGGAAGCTGCTCAATGCTGGTGATATAGAGGGTGCCGCCATTGGCTTGTTCAGCCTTGCCTGGGGTTACTTTACCGCCCTCCTCCTTGCCGAAAAGAGTGTTTATCATCGCCTGGATGGGTAGTGCTGCGAGGTGGCACTCTACAAAGGGGCCATCACGCTGCGTGCCATTGTGGTGTAGGTAGCGTGCGCTGAATGCTTTCCCGGTACCCGCTTCTCCTTCTATCAATACGGGCAGTGAAAATTTGGCGACATGGGCAAGCTGCTCCCTAAGCCGCTGCATGGTTGGACTTTTGCCGATCAGCTGGCTTGCCGATTGATGTCTGTGGGTGTTTTGGGTGCTGATCTTTCCAGATTGTGATGCTGACAGTGCGCGCTCTATGGCGGGTAACAGGCGGCCCATGGAGAGTGGTTTTTCCAGGAAGGTGTGTGCGCCCAGGCGGGTGGCCTCTACCGCTGTCTCGACGGTGCCGTGACCGGACATAACAATAACTGGTGCCTGGCACCCTTCGGCCAGTAGTTGCTTGTAGAGGGTGATGCCATCGATCCCTGGCATCCAGATATCCAGCAGGATCAGGCTGGGTGTTCGGTTGATAATCTGTTGGTGGGCATCTTCACCATCTTTAGCGACAGTAACCTGGTACCCCTCATCCTGGAGGATCTCTTGGATGAGTTGGCGAATATCAGGCTCATCATCGACGACCAATATGTAGGGCTGTTTCATTCGCTCTCCCGTGGGGTGGGGGGTGTGGTTGTTTTGGCTGCTCAGGTAGCGGGGTATTATATTGTAGTGGCAGACGCAGCGCCATGTGAGTGCCACCGTGGGGGTTGTTCTGGGCCGTTATGATACCGCCATGCTCTTCGATAATTTTTTTGACAATGGCCAAGCCGAGTCCGGTGCCCTTGGGTTTGCTGGTGACATAGGGGTCAAAAAGTTGCTCTAGTAGTGATTCAGGAATGCCTGGGCCGTTGTCATCGATGCAGAGTTCAATATGGTCGTTGGGGTGCTTCCCGTGCAGCGTGGTGGTGAGGGTGACTTGGCTATTCTCCTGTTGGCTGACCGCTTCAACACTATTTTTGATGAGGTTGTGCAGTAGTTGGCGCAGTCGACCTTTATCGCCCTGGAGTTCGCCAAGTCGCGGATCCAGCTGCTGCTTAAAGGTGACTTTTCTATCGCCTCGGTAGAGCTCTACGACTTCATCAATGAGTTGGTTCAAGTTGAATTTAGTCAGTTGAAGTTTGGGTGTATAGGCGTAGTCGCTGAAGGCTTTTACCATCTCTTCCATGGCTTGAACCTGCTGGATGATGGTATGGGTTGACCGGTCCAGTAACTGCCCATCGGTGGTGGAGAGTGTCTTAAGGTAGCGGCGGCGCATTCGCTCTGCCGCAAGCTGAATGGGCGTGAGCGGGTTTTTTATCTCATGGGCCAGTCGGCGGGCAACCTCTGACCAGGCGGCATCACGCTGTACCTGTAGCAGGTTGGTAATGTCATCGATTACTAAAACATAGCCGGAAACCCCTTGTCGACGTTCGGCAAGGCGGGTGCCGTGGCACATAATGGCTTTACGCCCATGGGGGGTGAAGATGATGAGTTGGGCTTGCCAGTCATGGCTCTGTTGTTCAAATTGTTGCAGGGTGTTGTGGCTGAAATCCTGTAGGTGTTCATTCAGTTTGCCAATCTGTGTGATGTGTTTGCCCATCAGTGGTTCAAAGTTTACCTCAAGAATTTGCCGGGCGGTGGTGTTGACGGTGCGCACTTTGTAACGGTGATCGAGGGTTAAAACACCGGAGGTGAGCCCACCAAGTACTGCACCAAGGTAGGCGCGCTCTTTTTCGATCTGTTGCTGGCTGCGGCTCACATCATCTCGTGCTTGGGCGATTTTACGGGTCATGTCATTGAATGAGTTGACCAGTGAGCCAAATTCATCATAACTGGTCAGGGGAAGTTGTTGATTGTAGTCTCCCGCAGCGACAGCACGAGTGCCTCGTGCCAGCACTCGAATCGGTTCAACCAGTCGCTGACTGGAGAAGAGGGCAACCCACACGGCGGTTAAGAGTGTGAGTAGCAGCACCAGTGAGAGGGTGAGGGTGAAGCTGTTTTTGAGTGGCTCCCGCAGGTAGACCATCTCATTGTAGTAGGCGAAAGAGTCGTTAACGCTATCTAGTAGGGTGCCGATGCGCTGAGGGACAGTGTAGAGTGCCTGTAAAATTTGGGATTCACCCAGTGCGGTGTCATTCTCGACCAAGCTTACGATGCGAATCGTTAACTGCTCATTTTGGTTTGGCTCCAGACCGACATAGTTATAACCATGCCGCACCTGCATCAAGATGGCGTCGTTAGGTTTTTGCGGCAGTATGTCGGTGCTCTCCAGCGTACTGCTGGCAATGATTCGGCCAGTGATACTCATCAGAGTCAGTTCAGCGCTCTCATTTTTTCGGTGCAGCCTGGCCAGTTGCGATGGGTGCTGCTGCTTGGCGCTTTGTAGTTCTTTAACAACGGTCGATGTCTCATCGATCAGCTGTTTAATGCGCAGATCCAGTGAGTGGCGACTTAGCTCTAGAGCATCTTGCAGCGCCTGCTCAATACGCACATCGAACCAGCTATCGATGCCTTTTTCAATAAATTGCAGCGAGAAATAATAGACTGCACTCACCGGTACAATCGATATGAGAAGGAATATGGTCACCAAGCGCAGAGCCAGTCGTGAACCAATGGCGTTGCTTCGAAAGTCATGAATGAAATGGGCAATGCGGAAGCTAATAAGGGTGATAAAGATCAATGTTCCGACGATATTGATTGCCAGAAGCTGTAGGTATTGTCGTTCAAAGCGGGCTGAATTTTGGGTTGCATCGCTGAGCAGCGCCAGCGATGAGAGCATGGTAAGAAACAGCAAAAAAACCGGCAGCAGGCTGAGTAGTGGGCGCGCTTGCAGATAGCGACGTATTTTATTCAGGCGAGTTGTTGGTGGACGCATAACGGGGGCCTAGAGTGGCATATCCCACCACTCGCTCTCATTACGCCAGGGGCCGTAAAAGTAGGAGGTGAGTTTTAAGGGTATGGCGAGTAGGCCAGTATTGATAGCGGCACGCACCCGCAGTCGATATTCAGTGCCTTCTGCTAGCAGGTTTTTATCAATGATTGGCAGATTGTTGATGCTTCCCAAGTGTTGTAGCGCAAGGGTGAGCGAGCTGTAACTGGCGCGAGCACCGCTGTTGTAGTTGGTGACGAGATACTGCCGAGTTAAGGCGTGAAAACGCAGTTCATAACGCTGTTTCAAGAAGGCGATTTCTGTATCCGGGAGGTAGCGCCGAGGTCTGTAGACTTCCACAATGACTTTGATCGGCAGAACAACGCCACGGTACAAGGCGGTGGTTAGCTCTGTATCCAGTGGGTAGCGGATGGTGCTGCTGAGGTGGTAGATCTCATTGTGAAGCGATACCTCTGCATCTACTATTTCAAATTTTTCAGCAAAGGCCGGTTGGTAGCAGAGCAGCAACAGTAGCGGCAGCAGGTAAGTTGTTATTGTTGGCTGCTCTCTTTTCAAGCGCTTTTCTCGATACAACCGTAATAGAAACCGTCCATTCCCGCTTCTCCGGTTAGAATTTGGCGTCCAACTGTGCAGCTGACTCCCCAGTCAGCTGCGATAATATGCTCTTTCGCCTCGGGGTGGCGTGCCAAAAACTGGCTAAGTTGGTCGCTGTTCTCACTGGGCAGAAGTGAACAGGTGGCGTAGAGCAGGCGGCCACCCACTTTCAGGAGTGGCCAGAGTGCTTCTAGAATACGTTGCTGCACCCGCACCAGTTCATCAATATCACTCTCTTTGCGTAGCAGTTTTATATCCGGGTGGCGGCGAATAACGCCGGTGGCTGAGCACGGTGCGTCGAGAAGGATGCGTTCAAACTGCTCACCATTCCACCAACTGGATGGGTCACTGGCATCGGCGCAATGGAGCGTTGCGCTGAGTTTAAGTCGTTGCAGGTTCTCCTCTACCCGTGCCAGGCGAGTGGCATCACTATCAATCGCAACCAGGGTTTTTAGCTGGGGCTGGCGCTCTAATATGTGGCAGCTCTTTCCGCCGGGTGCCGCGCAGGCATCGAGTACCCGTTCGCTAGCTTGTGTATCCAGTAGCTGGGCAGCCAACTGTGCGGCGCTATCTTGTACTGAAAGCCAGCCATCAGTAAAGCCCGGTAGTTGTGCTACGTCTTGAGGTTGCTCCAAGGTGAGGGCGGCCTGGCTGTGTGGGTGTAGAGTGGCGGGGATTTGCAGCTTAAGCAGTTGTTGTTGGTAGCTTTCAGGGGTGTGGTGTTGTGTGTTGATACGCAGTGTCATCGGGGGGTGCTGATTATTCGCCTCCAGAACTTCTTGCCACTGCTCGGGCCACGCCCGCTGTAATTTTTTAATGAGCCATTCAGGGTGGGCGTATTGGCTGCTGTAATGTGTATCGGCTTGAGCCTGCAATGTGTCAAGGTTGCGCTGGCAGTTGCGTAATACACCATTCACCAGCCCTTTGGCCCAGCCTTTTTTTAACGCTTGAGTTGCGGTGACCGCTTCCGAGACGGCGGCATGTCCTGGGGTGCGCATGTAGATTAGTTGATAGAGTCCCACAATGAGTAGGCTTTCGATGTCACTATCTTTTGTTTTTAGGGGTTTGCTCATCTGTAGCTGCAGTATCTTTTTGAGGCGAAAGTGGTAGCGTAGTGCGCCATAACAGAGTGCTTGCAGTAAGCCCTTATCACGGGGTTTACACTGTGCCAGTATGGGCGGGAGCTGGGTAGAGAGCGAGCGCCCCCGGTAGGCAACATCTTGTACGGTTTTGGCAGCGAGTGCGCGTACATTATTCATTTTTTTGCCTCAATAGCTTGCCCAGTAGTGATCGGCCATGTATGAACTCTGTGGCTGAAGTGGCGCGTTTCCCCGCTAGCTGTATTTTTGTGAGGCGCAGTACACCAGTGCCACAGGCCACCTCAACGCCCTCATCTCCTTCCTTGATGACGGTACCAGGCGCTGCGTGGCTAACTTGGGCTAAGGGTTGGGCACTTAAAATGCGCAACGATTTGCCATCTAGCCATGTGAAGCAGACGGGCCAGGGGTTGAATGCGCGAATTCGTCGTGACAGTTGCGGCGCATCCTGCTGCCAATCGATCTCAGCTTCATGCTTCTCCATCTTGTGGGCGTAGTTGGCGAGGCTGTTATCTTGGGCGACGGGCAAAAGGGCGGCGTTTTGAAGTTGTTGCAGCACTGTCAACAGCGCTTGAGAGCCCATATTTGCAAGCCGGTCATGCAGTGTTTGTGCAGTATCAGCATCCTTGATGGGGCAGGTTGCGGTCAAGAGCATGTCGCCAGTGTCGAGCCCAGCATCCATCTGCATAATGGTAACACCCGTTTCGCTGTCTCCCGCTTCAATAGCGCGCTGGATGGGGGCTGCACCGCGCCAGCGAGGCAGAAGTGATGCGTGAATGTTGAGGCAGCCGTGTTGGGGTGTATCCAGTACGGCTTGAGGAAGAATCAGCCCATAGGCGACGACTACCATTATATCCGCTTCCAGTGCGGCCAGCTGCTGCTGGGCCGCCTCATCGCGTAACGACAGAGGCTGAAGGACGGGGAGTTTATGTTGGATCGCCAGCTGTTTAACCGGGGATGGCGTGAGCTTACGTCCCCTGCCAGCCGGTCGGTCGGGTTGAGTGTAGACGGCGCAAATTTGATGCTCAGACCCTAGCAGTGCCGCAAGGGTGGTGGCTGCGAAATCGGGGGTGCCGGCAAAGATGATTTTCAGAGCGGTTGCCTCTTTATTTTTTCCAGTTTCTTTTTAATACGCCGGCGTTTTAGTGGCGATATGTGGTCAATGAAAACCTTTCCATTGAGGTGGTCTATCTCGTGTTGTATACACACTGAGAGCAGGCCGTCAGCATCAAGCAGTATCTCTTCATCGTGGCGGTTAAGCGCCTTTACGGTGATATTTTCTGCGCGCTCGACATCTTCATAGACTCCTGGGATAGAGAGGCATCCCTCTTCATTTATCATGAGTCCATCATGGGTAATAATTTCAGGATTGATGAGGATCAGGGGCTGGTTTTTCTCCTCCGAAATATCGATCACTACAATGCGCTGGTGGATGTTGACCTGTGTGGCGGCCAGGCCGATACCCGGCGCCTGATACATGGTTGCCAGCAGATCATCCAGCAAACTTAATATCTTGGGCGTTATCGCCGCCACGGGTTTAGCCACTTTGTGAAGCCGTGGGTCGGGAATGGTCAGGATCTCTAACAGTGCCATGATTTAACCATATAGTGCATTAGTGTTATGTCCGATTATAAGGGATGGTGGGCAGACAAACCAGCCGGGGCTAATTTTAACTGTGAAATGGCCGAGATAGTGGGTGTGATTGTGAGTGAGTTTTGAATAGTTTGGCAGGCTGCTGGCTCTGATTCGGATAATTTATGGGCATTTCAGGATAAAAACAGAACAGATTTATAGAGATATAACGAGGCATCGGCTACACTCGATGTTATTTTTCAAATTAACAAGGATTGACTATGGTCATGAAAACGCTGTTGATTGCCGTTTCGATGCTCCTATTTACGATGAGTGCAGTCGCTCAAACTGTGGTCATTAACCCCGACCATCCCGACCATCACACCGTTGTGAAGGGTGATACCCTCTGGGGTATTGCCGGGAAGTTTTTACGCGATCCATGGCGCTGGCCCCAAGTTTGGCAGCATAACCCAGAAATTAAAAACCCTCACCTTATCTATCCAGGAGATGTTATTTATCTCACTTATCAAGATGGTAAGCCGGTGTTTAGCTTGGAGCGAATGAGTGACCAAGTGGTCAGGTTATCCCCGCAAATTCATACCGAGGCAAATGCTGCAAAATCAATTCCGGCGATTCCCATGGATGAGATTAAGCCTTTTCTCTCTAAATCCTATGTGATTAGCGATCAGGAGTTAGGTTATTCAGGCTACATACTGGCAAATGGTGAAGGGCGGCTGATTGCCGGTGAAGGGAGTACGATCTTTGCGCGTAATTTAGCTCTGGAAGACTCCAAAGAGTATATTATTTATCGCACCGGGGAGGCTTATTCCGATCCGGATGACCCAGAGCGGGTGTTGGGGTATCAGGCAACTTACGTGGGTATGGCTCAATTGCTAGTAGCTGATGATCCCTCGACCTTGCGAGTGGTTGAGTCAGATCGTGAGGTTTTAAATGGCGACCAGCTATTACCCTTTGTTCCTCAGCCCACACTGGATCAGCTCAACCCTCGTGCGCCAGATGAGTTGATGGAAGGACACATTATTGGTCTTCTGGATGGCATTGAGCGTATTGGGCAATATCAGGTAGTGGTGTTAAGCCTTGGTGAGATTGATGGTGTTATGCCGGGTCATACGCTGTCCGTCTGGCAGCATGGCCGGATGGTGGTTGATCAGCGCAGCGAAGAGAAAGAAGAGATTACACTGCCCGATGCGCTGGCGGGTGTGGCCATGGTGTTTCGTGTTTTTGAAAATACCAGCTATGCGCTGATTATGAGCGCCTACCGAGAGATGTACGTGAATGACAAGGTGCAGAATGACACTTTCTAGCCCTTGGACTAAGCAGGGAATCAGCTCATGGATGAGATCAGGTACTGGCTGGAGTTACTGCACACTCCTACGATAGGGCCACGTCGTTACCGCGCAATACTAGAGCATATTGACACCCCAGAAAGATTGTTTAGTGGCGGTCATGATGAGCTATTGTCAAAGCTTCCCCAGCGCGCTCAAGCCTATATAAAAAACCCTGGCTGGAAGCGTACTGAGAAGGCTCTTTTATGGGCAGAGCAGCCGGCTTGCCATATTATTCCCCTCAGTAGTCCCGATTACCCATCGCTTTTAAAGCAGATTGCAGATCCCCCGCCTCTGTTGTTTGCCAAGGGTGATGTTGACCTGCTGAAAGATCCCCAAATAGCCATTGTGGGGAGTCGAAATCCCACACCTCAAGGTCTGCAAAATGCGTATAACTTTGCGTATGCGCTGAGCCAGGCAGGTCTGATTATTACCAGTGGCCTGGCGATGGGTGTCGATGCAGAAGCGCATAAAGGAGCGCTCAGTTCGCAGGGGCAGACGATTGCGGTCACGGGTACCGGTCTGGATATTCTCTACCCGCGCAGTAATCACGCTTTAGCGCGGCAAATTATTGAATCAGGCGTGGTGATTTCAGAGTTCCCGCTGGGCACCACTCCCAATCCTGGGAACTTCCCCCGCCGCAACCGTATTATCAGTGGTTTGTCACTCGGCGTGCTGGTGGTTGAGGCGGGCTTAGCAAGTGGCTCGCTGATCAGTGCGCGCCTAGCTGCCGAGCAGGGGCGTGAGGTGTTTGCAATACCGGGTTCAATCCATAACCCGATGAGCAAAGGGTGCCATCAGCTGCTGCGTGACGGGGCAAAACTGGTTGAGTCGCTATCAGATATTTTACAAGAGATTGATGTTCAGCTATCACCTTTTCTATCATCGAAAACTGAACCACCGGAAAGCGGTTTAAATGTGCAGTTGGATGAGTCACTGGAGCTGCTTTTGAAGAATATTGGCGATGACCCCGTTTCAGTGGACGAATTGATTGCGCGCTGTGGATTGACGGCGGAACAAATTTCCTCCATGCTGATACAGCTAGAGCTAAATGACCTCGTTGTATCCTCCGCGGGACGCTATTACAAGCTTCCTGAAAAGGTGACTAAATGAAAGAAAATGTACTGGATATCCTTATCTATCTCTTTGAAAATCACCTTGAAAGTGACGGCCCGGAAGCGGATCAGGCGACACTACAAGATGAGCTGGCTGAAGCCGGCTTTGAACCACAGCAAATCCATAAGGCGTTCTGCTGGTTAGAGGGCTTGAGTGACTTGGAGGGTATTAGCCCATCGTTACCAAAACGCCCTGGCCAGGCCACTCGCATCTTTAGCAGTTACGAGTGTTCGCGGCTTGACTTGAGTTGTCAGGGGTTCCTTATCTCAATGGAAGCGTTTGGTATTCTAGATGCTATTTCGCGGGAGCTGGTGCTGGATCGCATCATGGCACTGGAGAGCGATGAAATTGAGCTTGATCAAGTGAAATGGATTGTGATGCTGGTACTCTACAACCGGCCTGGACAAGAGGCTGAATTTGCATGGATGGAGAACATTGTCTTCCAGGAAAATGAGAGCGCCGTTCATTAGGCGGCTCTTTGCACTGTTTTTGAACACCCGATACCTATAGTGCTGCCGGTTTAGGCAGCGGACATCTCTCACAAAGAATCACAACCTACTTATGGCCTCAAAACTCGTTATCGTCGAATCGCCCGCCAAAGCGAAGACAATAAATAAGTACCTCGGTAAAGATTATTATGTGCTTGCATCCTATGGGCATGTGCGTGATCTGTTGCCCAAAGAGGGTGCTGTCGATACTGAAAACTTCACTATGAAGTATCAGGTTATTGAAAAAAATCAGCGACATGTTGATGCTATTCGCAAAGCGATGAAAAAGGCAGATACTCTGTTACTGGCAACGGATCCGGATCGCGAGGGTGAAGCGATATCCTGGCACCTGTATGACCTGTTGGAGAAGGAGGGCGCGCTAAAAGGGAAAAAGTGTGCGCGGGTAGTTTTTCACGAAATCACCAAGCGTGCGATTCAAGAGGCCATAAAGCACCCTCGCGAGCTCTCGATGGATCTAGTGAACGCGCAGCAGAGCCGCCGTGCGTTGGACTATCTGGTTGGCTTTAACCTCTCTCCCCTTTTGTGGAAAAAAATACGTAGGGGTCTCTCTGCCGGCCGCGTTCAGAGTCCGGCACTGCGGATGATCGTTGAGCGTGAGCTGGAGATTGAAAAGTTCCAGTCCCGTGAATACTGGAGCATTGAAGCCGACACCCCCGACTTCTCTGCCAAGCTGGCTCGCTATCATGGTGACAAGCTCTCCCAATTTAGTATTACCGAGACTGAACAGGCCAATGCAGTGCGTGCTGACCTGGTTGCCGCTTCTGCTGGAAAGTTGACGGTTACCAATGTTGACAAAAAACAGCGAAAGCGTAACCCCGCCGCACCTTTTACCACCTCAACACTGCAACAAGAGGCCTCACGAAAACTAGGCTTCTCTACGCAACGCACTATGCGTACCGCTCAGCAGCTCTATGAGGGGATTGAGGTTGATGGTGAAACCATTGGTTTAATTACTTACATGCGTACTGATTCGGTGACACTCTCTCAGGATGCATTGGCCGATATTCGGGCGCTAATCAGCGAGCGCTATGGTGCAGAAAACCTGCCTGAAAAGCCTCGCGTGTTTAAAACAAAGGCTAAGAACGCTCAAGAGGCGCATGAGGCGGTTCGACCAACCAGTGCCTCTCTGCGGCCCGATAAAATCAAGGGCGCTTTAAGCAAGGATCAGGCGCGGTTGTACGATCTTATCTGGAAACGTTCAATCGCCTCTCAGATGGTGCATGCAACCATTCATACCGTCGGTATTGACCTGATGGCGGGAGAGCCTGAAAATCTGTTTCGTGCTACCGGCTCAACCATAGCCAAGCTAGGCTTTATGGCGGTTTACCAAGAGAGTGTCGACGATGCCAAATCAGGCTCCGATGACGAGCGCTTGCTGCCGCCGATGAAAGAGGGCGATACGGTCGAATTGAATGAAATCAGGGCAGAGCAGCACTTCACCGAGCCACCCCCGCGCTACACAGAGGCGAGCCTGGTCAAAACACTGGAAGAGCACGGTATAGGCCGTCCCTCTACCTACGCCAGTATTATTTCAACGCTCACCTCTCGTGAATATGTTGATCTGGAAAAGCGCCGCTTCACACCAACAGATGTTGGTCGTGTTGTTAATAAATTTTTGACGGAGCACTTCACTCAGTACGTTGATTACAATTTCACCGCAAAGCTGGAAGATGAACTTGATGAGGTCTCCAGGGGGGAAAAAGAGTGGATCCCGCTGATGAAAAAATTCTGGGGGCCATTTAAAGCGCTGGTGGATGATAAAGAACAGTCGGTCAGTCGTAAGGATGTTACCCAGGAAGAGCTGGATGAAAAATGCCCCAAGTGCGACAAGCCACTCAGTAAGCGCCTTGGTCGTAGGGGTACCTTTATCGGTTGCAGCGGATACCCTGAGTGTGACTACACCCGCAGCCTCGATGGTGAGGAGGGTGGGAATACACCTGAAGTGGTCGAGGGGAGGACGTGTCCGAGTTGTGATGCGCCACTTTTTATACGCCAAGGGCGTTATGGGAAGTTTATAGGGTGTAGCGCCTATCCAAAATGTAAGCATCTGGAGCCGATTGAAAAGCCCGCCGAGACAGGCGTTGCCTGCCCCGAGTGCGGTAAGGGGCAGATGCTGATGCGTAAATCACGTTACGGCAAAATTTTCTACTCCTGCTCCAGTTACCCAGACTGTAAATATGCCGTGTGGAATGAGCCGGTGGATGAAGCCTGTCCGGATTGTGGCTGGCCTATTTTGACGCTCAAAACCACGAAACGGAAAGGCGCTGAGAAGATCTGCCCACAAAAAGAGTGTGGCTATGCGGTGCCGGTTGAAGAGAGCGCCCCAGATTAGGGCTAACCAATTTATAACGTCATGATTTTGTGGTTATTTTTTATTCATGAAATTATGCTAGAATAGCCGGATTCTGGCGCATGTCCATGTTGATCATTGGCAATGAAAACGTCACACAGGTTTTGCTTTTTAATATTGTTTAAGGGAGAGACTCTATGTCTGCCAAACATCCAGTTATCGCTGTAACCGGCTCTTCAGGTGCCGGCACTTCAACTGTAAAAAATGCTTTTGAGCACATCTTTCGTCGTGAAGGTGTCAATCCGGTGGTGGTTGAGGGCGATAGTTTTCACCGTTATGACCGTGTGCAAATGAAAGAAGAGCTTGCAAAGGCACAGGAAGAGGGTCGCGTTCTGAGCCACTTTGGAGCACAAGGCAACGAATTCGACAAGATCGAAGAGCTGTTTAAAGTCTACGGTGAAACCGGCGCAGGTAAAAAGCGCTACTACCTGCACAATGATGAAGAGGCAGAGCCATATGGCCAGCCCGCAGGTACGTTTACACCTTGGGAAGATATTCCTGAGGGTTCCGACCTGCTCTTTTATGAAGGGCTGCACGGCGGAGTTGTTGATGGTGATGTCAATGCGGCGCGCTTTGTCGATATGCTAATCGGTGTTGTGCCGATTGTTAATCTTGAGTGGATTCAGAAGATTCACCGCGATACGGCCCAGCGTGGTTACTCTGTTGAGGCGGTGAACGACACTATCCTGCGTCGTATGCCAGACTATACGCACTATGTCACGCCCCAGTTTTCCCGTACACACATCAACTTCCAGCGGGTACCAACGGTTGACACCTCAAATCCTTTCATTGCGCGTGATATACCCACACCGGATGAGTCGATGATTGTTATCCGCTTCCGTGACCATCGTTCAGTTGACTTCCAGTACCTGCAGAGCATGATTCATGACTCATTCATGTCCCGTCCAAATACCCTGGTTGTTCCGGGTGGCAAAATGGGCTTTGCAATGGAGTTGATTTTAACGCCAATGATTCATGATATGTTGGAAAAACGTGATCGCTAATAATTAGTCGAGTTGCGTTAAATAAGAGGCGGCCATTGGCCGCCTTTTTTGTTTTACTACTTTGAAAAATAAAGTCTGGTTGCTGTTATGAAAATTTTTTCAATTGCATGGTTTTCTTTTTTTTACTTTATTATCGTGACCCCGCTGTGGGCGAGCAGTGCTGTGGTATTGACCTACCATCGGGTGGGGGAGGATGATATTCCTACTACCAATGTAACCCTTGAACAGTTCGAGCAGCAACTTGATTATCTACAGCAGCATGACTTCAATGTGTGGCCATTGTCGAGAATATTGACACTGCTTTTGAGTGGTGAAAGGTTGCCTGAACGCACGATTGCCATCACGTTTGATGATGCCTACCTATCGGTATATACAGAAGCTTTTCCGCGATTACAGGCGAAGGGTTTTCCTTTCACTCTGTTTGTGGCGACAGATCCTGTTGATCAGGGGTTTCGGCGCTATCTGAGTTGGCCTCAATTGCGGGAGATGAAAGCCGCAGGCGTGACGATTGCGAATCATAGCAAAAGTCACGCCTACATGGTACGGGCTTTGGCGGGTGAAACAGAGCGTGAGTATCAGCAGCGCGTGATGGGGGAGATAGAGAACGCCCAGCAGCGCCTGATGGAAGAGTTGGGTGATGCGCCCAATTTTTTTGCCTACCCTTATGGTGAGTATTCAACCGAGCTGATGGCGATTGTTAAATTACTTGGTTATTACGGTATTGGCCAGCACTCGGGGGCTATATCGGCTAAAAGTAATCCACAGGCAGTTGCGCGTTTTCCGATTAATGAGCATTATAGTGACATGGCTGATTTTGCATTAAAGGTTAACAGCTACCCACTGGCAATCGCGCAACAATCCATTGAAAATCCGATCTGGCGCGGTCAGCATGCACCACAACTTGTGATTGCTCTGGAGAAGAGTGTGGAGGGTGTTGCTGAGTTGGCGTGTTACGCATCAGGTCAGGGAAGGATGGATATTGAGTGGCTGGACAGAGAGCGTCTTCAGTTTTCAATACAGGCGGTCAAGCCATTGTCTGTTGGTCGACATCGATATACTTGCACCGCGCCCGATAGTAGGCGACGCTACCAGTGGTTTAGCCAGCTTTGGGTAGTCATGCCTTCGCCGGATTTATAATTCATTTTACCCGGCCGATAATTACTCGACTCAGGATAAGCTTCTAGTCAGAATGTAAGGTGGGTGTAACAAAAAAGCCCCGCGGCAAGGCGGGGCTTTTTTTTGTCGTAAATGTAAGCTGAGATTTTTTCAGGAGAGGATGCACGGATAAAAAGGGCGTAACTACTCAGTGTATTCCTCTAAGAACAAGGGCCTGGTTGTCTGTTTTTGTGGGCCACCTGGCACTGTGTAAGAGATATTGACCCTTTTACAAGGGCTGGGGTGGGTTGTTAATCTGCTTGCTTGTGATTTTTTGTATGGCTTGAATGCGTGCCTGCTGCATCGCTTCTTTTATCGCAACACCCTTTAGTTCTTGAGCAATAAATGGCTGGGCGGTAACCCGTTGCGCCGCATTCAGCGCTGCCTTTAGAAGGGCTGGCTGTGAGTACGCTTTACCCTCAAAGCCAGTACGCCCCCGGGAGTCGGCTTCGCAGGCAATTAAAAACAGCTCAAAGCGTTGCGGGCGGCGCAGTGCATCACAATCTTCAAGCAGTTGCAGTAGCTTACCCGGGCGCATTTCACCCGCACGGTGATATTTTCCGTGATAGCGGGTGACCATAAGTGCCAACTCTTTATACTCATTGGGCACTCTAAAGCGCTCACAGAGTGCTTCTACTAACGGTACGCCGCGCTGTTCGTGGGCGTGGTGTTTGGGCCACAGTTCGGGGTCGGTGTCCCCCTTTCCGAGGTCGTGCATGAGTGCGGCAAAGCGCACGGTATTGTCGCTACTCAGCCGGGCGGCCTGCTGTAATGCCATCATTGTGTGCAGGCCGGTATCAATTTCGGGGTGATATTTGGCGGGTTGTGGTACGCCAAACAGGTGGTCGATTTCAGGAAAGAGGCGCGCCAGTGCGCCACACTCACGCAGCACTTCAATAAAACGACTTGGGGTCTGCTCACGCAGTGCTTTATCAAGCTCTGTCCAGACCCGTTCGGCGACTAATGCATCCACTTCACCGTTTTCAACCATCTCACGCATCAGTGTCATGGTCTCATCCGCGATACTAAAGCCAAGATGAGCAAAGCGAGCGGCAAAGCGCGCAAGGCGTAAAATGCGTACCGGATCTTCTGAAAAAGCGGGCGAGACGTGGCGTAAAACTCTGTTTTTAATATCCTGCTGACCATTAAAGGGGTCGATCAGTTGGCCATTGTGACCCTCTGCGATGGCGTTGATGGTGAGGTCGCGCCGCAGTAGATCCTCTTCCAGCGAGACATCGGGCGCAGCCTGTACATCAAAGCCGTAGTAGCCGGGTGCGGTCTTACGTTCGGTACGGGCAAGGGCGTACTCTTCATTGCTCTCGGGATGAAGGAACACCGGAAAATCTTTCCCTACCTGGCGATACCCTTGCGATAGCATCTCCTGTGGTGTCGCCCCAACAACAACCCAGTCACGTTCATGAACTGCGCGCTGGAGAAGCTTGTCACGCACAGCGCCACCGACTAGGTATATTTGCATAAATTACTCCAAAATATGGGTTGTTGTTGGGCTATCTATCAGCAGCCTCCCGCCTGTATAGTAGAGGCTGCTTAGCGATTCTAACAGATTGCAAAGCGAGTTATCGTCAACGGTTATTGGAGGCCGCCATGACATTTAAGGTTATTAGTCCGCTTGATGGGCGCACTTTAAAAGAGATTCCCAGTTGGGGTGATGCTCAGATAGAGGGCGCACTGCAAAAAAGCGCTAAAATGGTGCCATACTGGGCCGCCGTGCCGATTGCTGAACGTGCAGTTTATCTGCGCAAGCTAGGCCAGGTGGTTCGTGAGCGTAAAGCGTTGCTGGCTACACTCATCACTCAGGAGATGGGCAAGCTATATAGAGAGTCACTGGCAGAAGTGGATAAATGTGCTGACATTTGTGACTACTATGCGAGCAATGCCGCCACGTTTCTGGCTGATGAAGTGCTTGAGTCAGATGCTGGACGTAGCTTGGTCGCCTATCAGCCGCTTGGCACCATTCTGGCGATCATGCCATGGAACTTCCCTCTGTGGCAGGTGATGCGTTTTGCGGTGCCGGTACTGATGGCAGGAAATTGTGCACTGTTAAAACACGCCTCGAATGTGCCGCAATGTGCGTTGGCACTACAACAATTAATGATCGATGCCGGACTGCCGGAAGGTCTCTTCACCAGCTTGATGATCAAGGCATCACAAGTGAAAGCGGTGATTGAAGATGATCGAGTGCACGCGGTGTCACTCACCGGCAGCACACCGGCGGGTCGGCAGGTGGCGGCAGTGGCGGGAGGCGCACTTAAAAAATGCGTGCTGGAGCTGGGTGGTTCAGACCCCTTTATTGTGCTGGAAGATGCCCATATCGAGCAAGCAGTGCGAGCGGCGGTTGCCTCGCGTTACCTCAATGCAGGGCAGAGCTGTATCGCGGCAAAACGCTTTATTGTGGTAGCGGCGATTGCGCAGCAATTTGTTGCGCAATTTAAAACAGCGGTAGAGCAGCTCAAAGTGGGCAACCCCATGGATGAAACAACATCATTGGCACCGATGGCGCGGGTGGATTTGCGGAATGAGCTTCACCAGCAGGTACTCACTTCAGTTGAACAGGGAGCCAAGGCATTAACCGGCTGTCAGCCCGTTAGCGGGGCGGGGGCATTTTATCTACCCTCAATTTTGGATCATGTTAAGCCGGGTATGTTGGCTTATAGTGAAGAGCTGTTTGGCCCGGTGGCCATCGTGATCAGGGTTGAAACCGAGGGTGAGGCGATAAAGGTTGCCAATGACTCTGTTTTTGGGCTGGGTGGTAGTGTCTGGACGGAAAACCTCCCGCGTGGCGAGCAGTTGGCGCGGCAGGTAGAGGCCGGGGCTGTTTTTGTCAATGGTATGGTCAAAAGTGATGCGCGTTTGCCTTTCGGTGGCATCAAGCAGTCCGGCTATGGTCGGGAGCTGAGTCTGCTGGGGATTCGTGAATTTGTGAATGCCAAGACGATCTGGATGCGATAGCCAGGTAGATGATTGAGGGTCTATTCATCTATCTTGCGCTGGGGCTGATTGCGGGTGCCACCGCAGGGTTGCTGGGCTTGGGTGGCGGAGTGATTATTGTGCCCGCACTCTATATGCTGTTTGGCGCGCAGGGACTGCCGAGTGAGCAGGTAATGCACATGGCCATTGGCACCTCGCTGGCCACTATTATCTTCACCTCCCTCTCATCAATCTATAGCCACCACCAGCAGGGAAGCGTGCAGTGGCCGCAGCTGCGTCAACTGCTACCGGGCATCATCTTGGGCGTGGTTGCAGGCAGCCTGATGGCCGATCAACTGGAGAGTCGCACCTTGCGAATACTTTTCGGTTTTTTTGAGCTGTTGGTTGCGGCCCAAATACTCTTCTCGCTGATCCCAAAATCACCGCGATCAGCGCACAGCCGCTGGGTCTACTCCGTAGCCGGTAGCGCAACCGGAGCGGTCTCTGCACTGTTGGGCATTGGTGGTGGCAGCCTCATGGTGCCGTTTTTGAGTTGGTGTGGTGTCAATATGCGGCGTGCCGTCGCCACCTCAGCGGCGTGTGGTTTTCCCATCGCCCTGGTGGGCACGGCAAGTTTTATCTGGCTGGGTGAGGCGAACCATCAGCAGGCGTTACCGTGGGCCGTGGGGTATATCTACCTGCCCGCACTTGCCGGTATTTTGTTGACCAGCCTGTTAACCGCACGACTGAGCGCCCAACGGGTACACAAAATCCCGCAATTGATATTGAAACGGATTTTTGCCGCAGTATTGGTGCTGGTTGGTCTTAAGATGATTTTGGGTTGAAGCGCCGATGAGAGGGTTGGCAGATTAAACCGATCGCCATCTAAAGATGGCTCCTACAACAAAAGCGGATTCGAGAGCTTGCGATAGGGTTGGATTATTCTACAAGCAGATATTAAAAAATAATCAAGGAGGATTATCATGACACCAGCACCCCCCCATGGCCGAAGCCTACGCAAAGGGCGATACTCAGCGTAGGGGCAAATCTATCTGATCACCGCAGTAACCCATAATCGCCAGCCGTTATTTCATGATTTTGATCGGGCGCGTGTGGTGATTTTGGCGTTGCTGGATTCCACCGCAAAGAAACAGGCAGATACCCTTGCCTATGTGGTTATGCCGGACCATTTTCATTGGTTGATGCAGTTGGGTGGTGTCAGCTTAAGTCGGGTTGTGCAGAGGGTTAAGTCGAAGAGCGGTTATGAGATAAACCGCCTCTCTCAGTGTAGCGGTAAGGTTTGGCAGCACGGTTTTCATGATCATGCGCTTCGTAAAGAAGAGAACATCAAGGCCGTAGCCCGGTACATAGTGGCCAACCCATTGCGAGCCGGGCTGGTGGATTCAATTGGCGATTATCCCTTTTGGAGTGCCGCGTGGTTGTGAATTTATTGATGGGTGGGGTGGGTTTGTGGTTTGTGGATTGTTTCGCAAGCTGAAGCTTGCTCCTACAGGCGGTTTTGTCTTGCTTCTGTTGTAGGAGCCATCTTTAGATGGCGATGTGTTTGTGGATTGTTTCGCAAGCTGAAGCTTGCTCTTACAGGCGGTTTTGTCTTGCTTCTGTTGTAGGAGCCATCTTTAGATGGCGATGTGTTTGTGGATTGTTTCGCAAGCTGAAGCTTGCTCTTACAGGCGTGGTTGGTTGGGGTTGCTTCTGTTGTGGGTGCCGATTTTCAGGCAAAAAAAGAGCCGGGCAGAAGCCCGGCTCAATTATGTAGCCGTTACTTTTTTGTTCTTAAGCTTAGAACTTGGCCAAGAACTCGACGATGGCATTCTCATTATCAACATTGGCTACTTCGTTGATGTTGTAACCAAGGCCTACAGTCAGGTTTTCAGCAAGGTCATGCCAAGCAATCAGGTTGATTTGTGTTGCATCGGCATTGTCATTGCTTTCATAGCGAACACCAACCTGTGTGCCTTCCATTACATCGTAGTATGCACCAAGGCCGTAAAGCTCATCATTTAGTGCATCAACCGCAAGAATTTCAGCTGTGACAGTGATAGGGCCTGTGTTGAAAGAGGCATTGAGATCCCATGCGCTATCGCCCAAGCCAGCTGTAGTGTTGTCAATGGTGACATAGCCAAATTCGATATCCAGGCCTTCAACAGGTGTTGCATTTACAACTACTGCAAAAGAGTTGTCACCCTGCTGGGAGACATTACCACCACCAGTGATTTCATTCAGAAGGCCAACAGTGATGGTAGCAACACCCGCATTGTAGGCAACTGCCAAGCCCGATACGTTGTTGCCGGCGTGCAACGCGGTGGCTGTGTTAGCTAGGGCGCTGTAGATCAAGCCAGCTTCTGTGGTTGGTTGGTCCAGAGTGTCTTCAGCATCCATACCAATTGGGTTGTTGAATTTACCTGCAATAACCGTAACATTCTCAGCCGCACCCCAAGCAAAAAATGCTTGCTCTACATCCAGTGCGCCAGTTACCGCATCAACATCAAGGTCAAGGCCAACCGTAACGGAATCTACAGTATTACGGAAGTCAACCTCAGCCGTTGCCCAGAAAAGATTTGTATCGTTATCATGGGTCCAAGTGATGTCGGTATAACCACTAATAGAAGCGCCTTCAGCGGCTGCAATTGCCGGAACCATGGTGGCTGCAACAGCCAGTGCGATTAAATTCTTTTTCATGTTTAAATTCCTCCCTCGGAATAGTTTGTTTTTTATTACGGTATCTATGAAAGCATGAGTTCATAACTGAAAGCAATAGTTTGTTGTAAATTTGTCACGGTGCCTGCTTTATGTTTGCCGCTGTTTATTGCTTATTGGTTGTAACTTATTGTTTATAAATAAAAAGGCAGTAATTTTTCTGGTTGTTGTTTTTTTGCGAATATCACTCAGGCGATGGTTGAGGGTGCATTTTTTGGCAGGTCGGGCCTCTTATTGAGGGCCAAATGGCCGCTACCGGTGGGATATGTACTAATCTATCTATATGCAGACGTATATTTTATCCTAGAAACCTCAGATGCGCCAAGAGCTTGTGTGAGTTTTTGATCAAGCTGAGGTTTCTAGGTCTATTCAAGGGAGTGATTTGGTGAAGATTGGTTTGTTGGAAGATGACCCACATGTGGCTGAGTTGACGCGGCTATGGTTGGTCGATGCCGGTTATGAGGTGACGGTGTTTGCGACCGGGGAGGCGTTGATGGCGGTGGTGGCGGATGATCGTTTTGATCTGCTGATTATCGATTGGATTCTGCCCGGTATTCAGGGTGATGCAGTGTTGAGTTGGCTGCGTGAGAATCTGGATTGGCTGATTCCGATACTGTTTGTTACCCGAAAAGAGCGTGAAGAGGATGTTGTCTATGTGCTGGAACTGGGGGCGGATGACTATATTTCCAAACCAGTGAGCCAGCCGATATTGCTGGCGAGGATCAGGGCGCTGCTGCGCCGTTCCCAGTTGTGCAAAAAGTTGCGATGCGGCGATATGACGTTTCCCCCTTATAAAATTGACCCCGCTCAGCATCGGATTTTGAAGGGGGGTGTTGTGGTTGATTTAACGCAAAAAGAGTATGAGCTGGCACTCTTTTTGTTTAAAAATATCGGTCGCGTGATTTCACGCCGAGAGATTCTTGAGTCTGTTTGGGGGATTTCGTCCGATGTAAATACCCGCACCGTAGATACCCATGTGAGTCGATTACGCAATAAACTGGGTTTTTCGACTGAGAGCGGTATTAAATTGAGTGCCATTTACCAACACGGTTACCGTTTAGAGCGTGTTGAAGTCGTGCCAGGTTAGGCTCGGTTGGCTGCTTCAATTAATTGCTGTGGCTTTATGCTGTGTGCATTGGCAAAGCCGCCGACGTAGCGAATTTTATCGGCGATAAATCGGTAGAGCTTGAAGTCTGCGAATGAGAAGAGCATGTCGGCATCGGGCAGCTGTTTTAGATAGCGTTGTTTGAGAGTGGCGTAGCAAGGATCACTCTTTTCGATGGCTTGAATGTGGCCGTTAAGGGTGACACGGGCGAGGGTTTGCGGATCCTTTGATGATTGCTCTGTTTCACTGATCGCAATGGATATTTGTGGCATTTTTAACAGCCGCTGCGTGTGGGGTGCCAGTGTGCTGAGGTGCAGGATCAGGCTCGAAAGGTCATCCGTTGTAGCGTAGGCGATCATGCTACAGTAGGGTTCGCCGTTGCGGACGGTGGCAAGGGCGGCCCAGCGCTGCTGACGAAGTAGCGTGCAGAGTGGTTGTAAATCAGTTTCACCCATTAGCGGTTATCCTTTGGCGAATTCAGTCAGGCTCCAAATGTGCCCTATTGTATACACTATATAGAAGGTAGTGTCTGTAACGGAGAGTGCATTGTCATCGGTGTCGGGTTCTTGGATATTCCCCCGCTGTCTTGCCTCACAATTATTTTCGTTGTTCATCTTGCTATATTCAAGGCCGCTGTTTAACGCTAGAATATGGCACAGCTCTACTATTCAATTTTGATCAACTTTAAAGGGATCGCAATGTCTACACTGGTTAATCCACACGGCTCGGATGAGCTGAAAACACTGTTGTTGGAAGGTGATACGCTGGCGGCAGAAAAAACGCGTGCCGAGTCATTGCCAAAAGTGATGATCAGCTCGCGTGAGTCGGGTGATATCATCATGATGGGGATTGGCGGCTTTACACCGTTGGAAGGTTTTATGACCCATGCCGATTGGCAGGGTGTTTGTGATGGTATGAAGATGGCAAATGGTCTTTTTTGGCCGATCCCGATCACCTTGTCTACCGATACCTCGGTTGCTGATGGCCTGAGCCTTGGCCAGGATGTGGCGCTGGTTGATGCTGAAAGCGGTGAAATCATGGCAACTATGACGGTAACTGAAAAATATACCGTGGATAAAGCACATGAGTGCATGATGGTGTTTAAAACCACTGACCTTGAACATCCGGGTGTGAAGATGGTGATGGCGCAGGGTGATGTTAATCTTGCAGGTCCAGTGAAGGTGTTGTCACAGGGGCGTTTCCCCACTGATTTCCCTGAAATCTACATGACACCGGCTGAAACGCGAGCACTGTTTAAAGAGAAGGGATGGAAGTCAGTGGTCGCCTTTCAAACTCGCAACCCACTGCACCGCTCACATGAATATCTGGTTAAAATTGCCATTGAGATTTGTGACGGGGTGATGATCCACTCACTACTGGGTAAATTGAAGCCCGGCGATATTCCATCTGAAGTGCGTGTGGATGCAATCAATGCACTGGTTGAAAATCACTTTGTGAAAGATACCGTTGTTCAGTCCGGCTATCCGCTGGATATGCGTTATGCAGGCCCTCGTGAGGCGCTGTTACATGCGTTGTTTCGTCAAAACTACGGCTGCTCTCACCTGATTGTGGGCCGTGATCATGCCGGTGTGGGTGACTTCTATGGCCCATTTGACGCGCATCACATCTTTGATGAGATTCCTGAGGGGGCGCTGGAGACGCAGCCACTGAAGATCGATTGGACCTTCTTCTGCTACAAATGTGGTGGCATGGCGTCTATGAAGACGTGTCCACATGAAGCGTCAGATCGCCTGCTGCTCTCTGGCTCCAAGTTGCGTAAATTGCTCTCTGAAGGAGATGACGTTCCTGCCGAGTTTTCGCGCCCAGAGGTGTTGAAAATCTTGCGTGCTTACTACAGCTCCATTGCAGAAGAGGATAAGGTCGAGGTTAAGTTATCAGGACACTCAGCACGCTAAATAGCGTATTTCGCTGTTTGATAGAGCGGGATTGCAGTGGTACTGCAATCCCGTTTTTTTTAAATTTTTTGGCGCGACGACTGTCAGAGGGTTGGTGGATTTTATAAGGTGGAGGCTATACCGTGAAGAGATACCTTTTTTTGGCTGCTTTATTTTGTATGGCAGCGGTGGTTCAGGCGGAGCCTCCGGCAGGGCACCCTTCGGTCGGGCAGGCGCATGATCACTTGCAGGTGTCAGCGGGAGAGTTAGCCCATCAGGGGCAAGTGTTGCAGAGCATTCCCAGTAATGATTATGTTTATCTGGAAGTGAATAAAAAAGAGGGCGGCAGCCATTGGCTGGCCGCTCCTCGTGCTGCGGTGCCGCTACAAAGCTATATCCGCTATGGTGATGGGGTGGTGATGAAAAACTTTTTCAGTCGCAAGCATCAGCGTACTTTTGATGAGTTGATGTTTGTGGATCGTATTCAGTTGCTAGGAAATTAGTAGCACTGCCGCTGATAAAACAACCCGTCTACGAGGCGTTGAGTACTTTTATACTCTCTTTTATGAGTGCGGGGCCTCGATAGATCAGGCCGCTGTAAAGCTGTACTAAACTGGCGCCTGCGGCTATTTTCTGCTGGGCGTGTGCGCCTGATAAAATGCCCCCCGCACCGATAATCGGAATCTCTCCTTTCAGGTGCTCCGCCAGCTGCATAATGACGGCGGTGGCGGCTTCCCGAACGGGCGCGCCACTTAACCCACCCGCCTCACCACCGTGTTCCAGCCCTTGAACGGTGTCACGATTGATGGTGGTGTTGGTGGCGATAACACCATCAAATGCATAGTGCAGCAGTAGCTCGGCGATGGCTTTGACCTGCTCACTGCTCAGGTCGGGGGCTATTTTTAATACCATAGGGACGTATTTGCCGTGCTGCTCCGCCAGCTTTTTCTGCTCCTTTTTGAGTGCTGAAAGTAGCCCGCCAAGCTCAGTAGAGTCTTGCAGTTGGCGCAGGTTTTTGGTGTTGGGTGAGGAGATGTTGGCGGTAATGTAGCTGGCGTAGGGGTAGACTTTACGCAGGCAGATCAGGTAATCCTCTGTCGCTTGTGCCATCGGAGTATCTGCATTCTTTCCGATGTTGATACCCAAAATTCCTTTGTAGTGTGCTTTTTTGACATTCTCTACCAGCTGTTCGACACCGTGATTATTGAAGCCCATGCGGTTGATGATCGCTTGTGCTTGCGGCAGGCGGAACATGCGAGGCTGAGGGTTTCCCGCTTGTGGGCGCGGGGTGATGGTGCCTATCTCAATAAAGCCAAAACCAAGTGCCGCCAGTGCATCGATGTATTCGCCATTTTTATCCAGCCCCGCAGCCAGTCCCACTTGGTTGGGGAATTCAATGCCCATGACGGTGGTGGGCGTGGTGTTAATGCGGGGTCGAATCAGGCGAGTTAAGCCAAGTGTGTGTAGACGATGTATCGCCTTAAGGGTGAAGTGATGGGCGCGCTCTGGCTCCATTTTAAAAAGGAGGGGGCGCAGTAGTGAATAGAGCATGGCGAGTCCGTTTATTGGGTTGTTTGTGCTGTTTTGAATCTCTCAATACAGTGTTGGCAAAGGCATGTTTTTTGGCTTGTCAGCGCTGGGTTGTTCGCTAGTAGTTCGGACGGTACGGTGGTGTCGTGGCACCAGCAGCAGGCCGTATTTTGCTTGGTTGCCCGGGCGCAGTGGTTGAGCTTTCCGCAGAGTGGGCAGTTTGCCTCGTCGATGGTTTGAGTCACTGTTTTTCAGTTAATGGCATTTGGTCAAACTGAATGCCTGACCAGCCGTGACGCATGAAGTGCCGAATATTGGCGTGGTCATCCCCTTCAGGGTTTTCGAGTACCTCTTGACGATAGTAGTCACCAAAGCAGTGCAGGGTCTGTTGTTCGGTAAGGTTGTTGAGCTTGGCGAAGGCGAATATTTTACATGAACCCTGGTTGCTGCCTGCGTCGTTGATAATGGCGTTATGTTGGTCGCCATTACTAAAGCGGCAGGGCGTGTAGAGATAGTGCTGAGTGATTGTCTCGATGACCTCATCGAAACCAACTTGAGAGGGTTGGTGGGTGATTTTATCGAGTAACAGCTGGATGTTCATGGATTTCACCTCTGCGGTCGTTACGGTGAATTATACCCATTATCAGGCTGTTTTTTTGGAATTATTTGTGTGGGGCGCGGCCAAGAATGAACGCTCGCATCGATTCACACACATCAATCACTTCAGTGATCAATTCGGGGGCGACATTCACTTCGTACATGCTCTCTTTAAGGTGTTTGATGACCAGGTCAAAATGAGTGTCATTCATGCCCAGGGGAAGCAGTCTGGCATGGGATTCTCGTAATAGCTCACCGTCATCGCCAGCGTCACTCGAACCTTGGAAGGCCATGGTTAAAAATGACTTCTGCTTTTCAGCCTGCTTAGCCATGCTGATATCGGAAAAAAAGGTGTGCAGGTTGGGGTCGTTGAAGACGCGGCTTAGAAAAATAGTGACCAGTGATTCTACTGCATCATCTCCGCCAATACGTTGAAAAATAGAGAGAACCATGTTTCTGGGGCATTTTTTATTATCATTCATGCGGCTACTCTAGCAGAGTTGTCTTGCGGATTAAACCTTATCCCTATTGTGGCAAAAGCCACAGTGTGCAGTGCGCTAATAACGGCCGTGAGAGCGGCTGATATAGTTTGAGAGTTGCTCGCTCTCCTGGTTCATGCGTAACAGGTTGCTGTGGGTGAGTTTGAACAGTGAGCGCATCACTTTGTAGAGGATGCGTGGTTGGCTATCGAGCAGCGATTCAAAGTCGTGGGGGTCCAGTGTGTAGACCTCGGCACTGCCGACCGCTTCCAAGGTTGCTTTGCGGGGTGAGCGATCCACAAAGGCGCGTGTACCGGCGACCTCTCCTGGTTTCATAGTGTAGACCACTTGCGGCCTGTTATCCCGCTGAGCGATGACCGCAAGTTCGCCTTTAAGTAATACAAAAAGCGTCTTCTCCGCGCCACTTTCAGTGACCAGACGTTCACCCTCTTTCAAGTGGCGAACCTTCATTATGCTGGCGAGGACTTTGCACTCGTTGATGCTGAGCTCTTCACCGATGGCGGTGTGGCCGAGCGCTTCAAAATTGGCAGTATCACTCATGATTATTCTCCTTGTTTGGGTAGTGTGGTGATATTTTATACTCAGTCGTTGACTACGCTAGCGTATAATGACGACAAATTTATTAAATAGATGAGAGTAATGTCTGAATTTGACCAACAAAAGACGCCTTATGAGCGCCTAGGGGGTGAAACGGGTGTGCGTAAGCTGGTGGCGCGTTTTTACCAGTTGATGGACTCTTTGACTGAAGCGCAGACTATTCGTGCCCTGCATCCCGACTCACTGGCAGGCTCAGAACAGAAGCTGTTTATGTTTCTTAGTGGCTGGCTGGGCGGCCCTCCTCTGTTTGTAGAAGCCTATGGTCATCCACGGTTGCGGGGACGGCACTTGCCGTTTTTGATTGATGAGTCTGCCCGCGATGCGTGGATGTTGTGCATGAGACGGGCGTTAGAAGAACACGTTGTTGATGATTCTCTGTTGCGAGAACAGCTGATTTCATCACTGTATAACACCGCAGATTTCATGCGTAATCAAACCGAAGGAGCCGAGCGTGGCGAGTAAAAAATCGAGTCCCAGAATTAAAGCCCCTCACCATGAAATGCTGGCGCGGTTGTCGGATTTTTTGACACAGAGCAAGCGTCCGAAGCAGACGCTGTGCCTACCTCAGCTACAGGGCTTTTTATTTGCGGTCAGTTGTGCACCCACCGAAATCAGTGCGGAAGATTGGTTGCCGGTTATTTTTAACGAGCAGGATCCCGGTTTCCAGAGTGACGATGAGGCAGATGCGGTGCTGGATGTGGTGATGACCCTTTATAACTATCAGGATCAGCAGGTTGAAGAGTGTAAGGTGACACTGCCTGATCATTGCCAGCCAGCAGGTGTGCTGGAGAGTGACTTTTCGGATGCTTCACCCTTTAGCCTCTGGTGTAGTGGTTTTTTGATTGGGCATGGCTGGCTTGAGTCGTGCTGGGAGGGGTTGGATAGTGATCTTGATGAGGTGGTGGGTAGCTGTATGATGGTGCTGGCCTTTTATGCTGAGCGCGAGTTGGCGAATAGTTTTTATACTGATTTTTCAGGGCCTGACGAGAGTTTTGAGGCGATGGCTGAGGCGGTGCTGGCCGAGTTTGATGAGGCGATGGTGCGGTATGCGGATGTTGGCGCGTTGTTGCGTAGTGAGAGCGAAGAGGTTTAAAGGTCCCTCGCCGCTGGTGGCGAGGGTGGTGTCGCTTTTACCTCAAAAAAAGCCGGTAGGCGGGGTTCTCTGTTTCGCTCCAGTAACGGTAGCCAAGCTCATGTAAAAAGGCATGGAATTGCGACTGTTCATCGTCAGGAACCTGTGCCCCAATCAATACCCGCCCATACGCTGCGCCATGGTTGCGATAATGGAACATGCTGATGTTCCAACGTGTTCCTAGGTTGGTCAAAAAGCTTAGCAGCGCGCCCGGATGCTCCGGGAACTCGAAACGATAGAGCACCTCGTTGCGGGCATTGGCTCGGCCGCCGACCATGTGGCGAATGTGCAGTTTGGCCATTTCGTTATTGCTCAGGTCGACAACCGGATAGCCCTGTTTAACCAAGTCGTCCAGCAGCTGCTCCTTTTCGCCGCTTTCGCCTTGCAGGCGCACCCCGACAAAAATATGTGCTTCTGATTTATCTGCATAGCGGTAGTTGAATTCAGTGATGCCGCGTGGGCCAATGGTTTCACAAAACAGCTTAAAGCTGCCGGGCTGTTCCGGAATGGTGACTGTTAGCAGCATCTCACGCTTCTCTCCCAGTTCAGCACGCTCGGAGACATGGCGCAAACGATCAAAGTTGAGATTGGCACCGCTATTGATGGCGACCAGGGTTTCCTCTCGACACGCCTCTCTTCCGACATATTTTTTAATACCGGCCACTGCTAATGCTCCTGCGGGTTCGGTGATGGCGCGGGTATCATCAAAGATATCTTTAATCGCGGCACAGATCTCATCGGTGGAGACCAAAATAACCTCATCAATCACTTCGCGAGCCAGGCGAAAGCTCTCCTTGCCGACCTGTTTGACGGCGACCCCATCAGCAAAAATACCCACCTGGTCGAGTACAATGCGCTTGTTTTCGGCCAGTGCCTGATACATGCAGGGGGCATCTTCAGGCTCTACACCGATGACCCGGGTTTCAGGGTAGAGGTATTTAATATAACAGCCGATGCCAGCGGCGAGCCCACCTCCGCCGACGGGGATAAAAATAGCGTCAATGGGTGATTCGCATTGCCGCAAAATCTCCATGGCGATGGTGCCTTGACCCGCGATGACATCGGGGTCATCAAAGGGGTGAATAAAGGTGAGTTGCTGTTGCTCTGCTAATTGGTAGGCGCGGGTAGAGGCTTCGTCGTAGGTATCGCCGTGCAATACAACCTTGCCACCGTAGCTGCGTACTGAGGCGACTTTAATCTCTGGGGTGGTTTTAGGCATTACGATGGTGGCATTAATGCCGATTTTTTGTGCCGACAGTGCAACACCCTGAGCATGGTTGCCTGCGGAGGCGCAAATAACACCACGCTGACGCTCCTCTTCGCTGAGTGAGGCTATTTTGTTGTAGGCACCGCGCAGCTTGAAAGAGAAGGTCGGTTGTAGATCTTCCCGCTTCAAAAGAATCTGGTTATTGAGTCGGCTGCTCAGACGGGTAGCGGGCTGCAGTGGTGTCTCAATGGCAACATCATAGACACGGGCTTGTAGTATTTTTCGGATATATTTGTTGGGCATGGCGCTAAATTATCAGTTCGTAGATAAAAAGTCAGTGTCTAAATGGTGCTACATTGAATATAATGACATGTTTAGTCGGGGTTTTGCCCGATAACCCGAAACGATAAGCAGGGGGAGATAAAAGTGACTCAGGATGAATTAAAAAAAGCGGTTGCCAAGGCCGCGCTGGAGTATGTTGAAGTCGGTAGCGTCATTGGTATTGGTACCGGTAGCACCGCGAACTACTTTATTGACTATCTGGCAGAGATGAAGCACAAAATTGATGCGACGGTTGCCAGCTCCGAGGCAAGCGCAGAGCGGCTGCGTGGCCACGGTATTTTGGTTGAAGACCTGAATATGGTTGATGAGATCTCTGTGTATGTGGATGGCGCGGATGAGACCACTGAATATCTGCACCTGGTTAAAGGCGGCGGCGGTGCGTTGACCCGTGAAAAAATAGTCGCTGCGGTGGCCAAAAAGTTTGTCTGTATTTGTGATGACAGCAAGTTGGTGCCGATGCTGGGTGCGTTCCCGCTGCCGGTGGAAGTGATTCCGATGGCGCGCAGTTATATTGCTCGTGAGCTGGTAAAGCTGGGTGGTCAGCCAGTTTATCGTGAAGGGTGTGTGACCGATAACGGCAACATTATTCTGGATGTTCATGGGTTGAAGATCATGAACCCGGTTGAGTTAGAAGAGCAGTTGAATATGTTGCCTGGAGTGGTCACCAATGGTCTGTTTGCCAAACGTCCCGCCGATGTGTTGTTGCTGGGTAGTGCGAATGGCGTGAAAAAATTCGATTAATGGTGATTATGCCAACCGCATGGCGGTTAGGCATGCCTTGCCATTGTTCTAGAATGAATTTGCGGGTGCATGTTTTTTTGTTTGATGCTTTATTTTGTCTTTATTTTAAGGGTATTTAGTTGAAAAATAGATAAATTTGCAGTGTGATGGTGTGTTTTTGGATGCTTTCAAAGTTAATATGTTATTCGAATTGATATAGAGTTAGCTTGAGTCTTGTTAATTAATACCATAGATTACCGGCACAGAGAGCAGTGCACGAAGCCCATGCTCTCTTTTGCAGCGTAAAATCGGTCTGAGCAGAGCTTGTTTTCAGGATGATTATATTTGCTCTTGAACTTGGGCTGTCACGAGGATTTTAGAGTATTATGGATTCAAAAAGTCACATGCCAGAGCCATTGCCTCTGGTATCATCCGCTGCATTTTTTTCACTTTTTAACACCTTCCCCAAAGGTGTAGTGATCACCAATGCATCTCATCATATCCAATATGTTAACCACACCGCAGCCGTTATGCTCGGACTCTCAAGCCAGCAGTTGCTGGGTTGTTCCATTTTAACCCTGGTGGAGGGAGACTTGCCCTTGCTATCTTCCGATGGAGCGAGTGTGGCGGCGTCTACTTTTGAAAGTACCCTGCTGGCTGCCGGGCAGCGGAAAATACCGGTTGAAGTGAGCTATAACGAGATAAATGACGCGGGCCGTTGTCTGGCTTTCTTTATGCTGGAAGATATCTCTGAGCGCGCCAACAATCAGCGAAGATTTTATCAGCAGAGCATCACTGATCCGTTAACAGGACTCTTTAATCGACGCTATTTTGATGAGCGGCTTAGCCAGGAGGTGGGCCGTGCTAGCCGGTACCGCACACTCTTCTCTGTGGTTGTCATTGATATTGACGGCTTTAAACAGGTTAATGACCTTTATGGCCACGGTTATGGTGACAAGGTATTGCAGATCGCCACTTCAGTTTTTCAGGAGACTTTTCGTGACGAAGATACGCTCTATCGCTACGGCAGCGATGAGTTTGCGATGATCTTGCCAGAAACCACCAAAGAGGGTGCGGTTGAAGTTGCTGAGCGGTTGCGAGAGCGTTTTTCCCACTGCTGCCCCGATAAAAACAAACTTCTCCAGCTGTCTCTTAGTGTCGGTGTTGCCAGCCATCCTGAAGGGGGTGTTGATGCCAAGGGTTTGATGGGTGTTGCTGAGCGCCGTATGTGTTTTTCTCGAGAGAGTGGTGGTAATCGTGTCTCTGCATCAGATTCTCTACTGGATGGGAGTAATGAAGTCGATCAGTTACTGCAATCATTGGGCAACCTGACGCGGATGATGGAGAAAAATCGTGGCTACGCGCCCCTTGATGACCTGGGTCATTCGCAAGAGATACGTTCATTAGGGGTGGAAATTGGTCGCCAATTGGGTTTGGATGCGGCTCGCTTGCAGGTTTTTGAACAAGCCGCGATGCTGCATGATATCGGCACCATTCATCTGCCAAGAGAGCTGCTGCAAAAGAAAGGCAAGCTGAACGAGGCCGAGTGGCAGACGATCAGGCAGCACACCACCATTGGCGAAGAGATTATCGACATGATGATCTCATCCGATCGCAAGGATTTAGTCGACCTGAAAAATATTGTTGCTCAACATCATGAGTCGGTGGATGGCAGTGGTTACCCACGTGGTTTGAGCGGCGATGATATCATGATGGAGGCGAAAATATTGGCGGTAACCGATGCCTATAGTGCCATGCTAGCCGACCGCCCCTACCGCTCGGCATTAACTAAAGAGCAGGCCCTGTTGGAGTTGCAGCGATTCTCCGGGTGTCGTTTTGCACCTGAAGTGGTTGATACGCTGCTGCAACTTGAAGAGGGTCAGCGGGCTAATGTTAGCGGCGACTCGTCCCGTTAAATCACGCCTCTCAGAGGCCTCTTTAAGCGCGGATGAGAGTGCCGCTGGCCGCATCCCGAATGGTTGAAGGCTTGGCGTTTGGTTCTACTGATCCTTTTACAATATGATCAAGCTGCTGGCGAAAGATGAAGCGGCACTCCTTGGCTGTGGTGGCGGGAGGCCGGTTGCTGAGGTTGGCGCTGGTGGAGACAATAGCACCTTGCACTGCCTCACAAAGCCCTTTGGCAATGGGGTGGTTGGTGACGCGTACTGCCAGGGTTTGATGCTGACCACGCAGCCATTTGGGGGTTTTTGGTTTGGCGCGGATTAACCAGGTGCTTGGCCCAGGCCAGCTGTTGTTAATATTAAGCAGCGCCTCTTCATCAAGATCGGCAAATAGCACATAGGGTGCGAGCTGCTCGATGGATGAGGCGATTAAAATAACCCCTTTTGCGGCCGAACGGCGCTTCATGCGGAGAATTTTGGCAACGGCCTCGCCGTTTTGCGGGTCACAACCGAGGCCATAAACCGCCTCGGTAGGGTAGGCGATTACCCCGCCTTGGTGGATAATGCGAGCAGCCTGTTGTAACCGCTCTCT
The DNA here is from genome assembly GCA_021647245.1 of Gammaproteobacteria bacterium. Classification (NCBI taxonomy): domain Bacteria; kingdom Pseudomonadati; phylum Pseudomonadota; class Gammaproteobacteria; species Gammaproteobacteria bacterium. Next base: position 13,265 of record JAKIVC010000015.1, on the reverse strand, counting down.
TTCAAGGTAGCTCACTTCTGTTCACGGGCGATGGCGCGATAACCAATGTCGCTACGGTAAAAACTCCCTTCCCAGCTCACTGTTTTAGCCAACTGATACGCTTTGGCTTGTGCCTCTGAAACGGTTTCGCCCAGACCCACGGCGCACAGTACACGCCCCCCGGCAGTGACGATTTCTCCCCCTTCTTCGGCGGTGCCCGCATGAAACATTTTAGCATTCGGGTTCTCTGCTGGTAGCTTCAAGCCGTTGATAACAGCGCCTTTGGCATAACTTCCCGGATAGCCACCTGCCGCCAAGACCACACCCAGTGCTACCCGGCTGTCCCACTCCGCAGTGGCTTGATCGAGTTTGCCATCCAGTGCAAGCTCACAAAGCTCAACAATGTCTGACTTCAAACGCATCATGATCGGTTGGGTTTCAGGGTCGCCAAAGCGACAGTTGTATTCGATTACATTTGGGGTGCCTTGCGCATCGATCATCAAGCCAGCATAGAGGAAGCCGCTGTAGGGGTTACCCTCTGCCGCCATGCCCGCCACGGTGGGTTCAATCACCTCTTTCATGATGCGATCATGTATCTCGGGGGTCACCACCGGTGCCGGAGAGTAGGCTCCCATACCACCGGTATTGGGGCCTGTATCGCCTTCGCCTACGCGTTTATGATCCTGGCTTGTGGCCATGGGTAGAATGTTTTTTCCATCTACCATGCAGATAAAGCTGGCCTCTTCGCCTTCCAGAAACTCCTCGATGACCACACGATGGCCCGCCTCACCAAATGCATTGCCTGCCAGCATATCAGTGACCGCCGCTTCGGCCTCTTGCAGTGTCATGGCAACGATGACCCCTTTACCCGCTGCAAGACCGTCGGCCTTAATGACAATGGGTGCCCCTTGCGCTTGCACATAAGCCAGGGCTTTTTTCGGGTCAGTAAAGCTCTGGTAGTCGCCCGTTGGAATCTGGTGACGAGCAAGAAAGCCTTTGGTGAAGGCTTTGGATCCTTCAAGTTGTGCGGCATCTTTTGTTGGGCCAAAGCAGCGTAAACCGGCCTCCTGAAACGCGTTAACCATACCCATAACCAGCGGCACTTCCGGGCCTACGATGGTGAGGCCAATATGGTTGTTTTTGGCAAACATCAGCAGGGCAGGAATATCGTCAACGCGGATGGCAGCATTCTCCAGCTTGGGTTCTCGTTGTGTGCCCGCATTGCCCGGGGCAACAAATACCGTCTCTACTTGTGGGGATTGGGCAGCTTTCCATGCTAGCGCATGTTCACGTCCGCCACTGCCGATGATGAGTACCTTCATGATTTTATTGCCTGATTGGTTAGGAGTGGGTGCTATTTTACGAAAACCGCTGCGATATGTCTGCATCGATAGCGTAATATTTATATTTCGGTAACAACTCAATCTGGATGCTTCATAAGTTTGCACAAAGATCACGTAGGGCATTGGTTTTACAGGGAAACGAGCCAAAATATCGGTATCAGTGACTATGAGCGATGGCGGGCATCTCCCTGTGGAGCCAATAGGCTAGTGAGATTGTGCATAATTTATGAATGATTCGGGTAAAGTCTATTGCTGTAGATAAGATATAAATAAGAGTGTCCGATCAGGATGTTTGTGGATTAACCGTTGGCAGCAAGGAAAAACATGGCCCATAAACGTCAGGTGGGGATCTCGACTTACATTATTGCGGTATTGGTGCCGGCACTTTTTATGCTGGTCGCACTGAACACCCTGCTACAAAAATCAAACAGCCAAGTGGGTACTCTAGAGCATGAGCTGGTGGGTTTGCATACTCTGAAGGATCTCTCTCAATTGCAGTTTTTTTTGCAAGAGCTGCGGGCACTGGGCCAATTTAAACACTTACATGAAGGCTCTCCAGCTGATATTGAGGTGCGCCACGGTTATGTCTACACTCAGGTGCTCTTGCTGATTGACGATTTATCTGCCGACCATCATTCAGGTCAATTACCGCGTCTGGACTTTCTTAACCGAGTCAAACAGCGGGTTATCTCACTCGAACAAAAATCTCATCTATCAGGCGCACAACACTTTGCAGAATATACGCTTGAGATTGAACGGTTGCTCTCTTTTATTCGTGAAGTGGCCAGTTACTCTCATTTAACGCGAGACCCGGAATTAAACGCTTACTATCGTGTGACCAAGGTGGTGGAGAGTATTCCGATGCTGCTGGAGTATGTTGCACAGTTGCAAAGTATGCCGATCCGGGCACTGTCAGATAATAGTGACCTTGTTGAGATGAGGCTGATGCTCGGCTACCAGCTGGCTCATCTGAACGCCGAAATGCAGCAGCTGTTGGCCAGTAACCACTACCTTAAAAATGATGATATTCCAGATGAAAAGGGTGACACGCTACTTAATGAACTGAGTGCTCAGGTACAGGCGTATATGAAAACAGTGTCGCAACTGGATATTTATAATCTGCGAGTGAGTCAGGTGCTAGCGGGCTTCTATGAAGCGGAGAGACTGATTAATCAGTTATCACAGCTACAGCAACATAACCTGGATGTGCTTGAGGTCTCGATACAGCAGCGGGTGGTGGGGCAAATCAAGCAACGTAACCGCTCAGTTATGATGATTGTGTTAGCGATCTTAGCCATGCTGCTGGGGATTGGCTGGTTTTATCGTATCAACAACAGAGCTTTTGTGCAGTTGGCTAAATCAGAATATCTGATGAAACGAGTGCTGGATACTATCCCGGTACGGGTGTTCTGGAAAGACCTTGATGGTTACTACTTGGGGTGTAATGTTCTATTTTCTCAGGATTTGGGGACTACGCCCTCTGAGGTGATTGGAAAAAGTGATCGCGAGATTGCCTGGCGCGACGATGTTGACGCGTGCCGGGCCGATGATCGAGCGGTGATACAAAGCGGTGTGGCTAATATCGGGCTCCAAGAGCAGGTGCAAAATAGCAAGGGTGAAACCCGCTGGATTGAGAGCAGTAAAATACCCCTGCTGAGCAGTCAAGGTGTGGTGGTGGGGCTGTTGTGTGTTTTTCAAGATATTACAAAGCGCAAACAGTCCGAATTGAATCTGTTTGATAGCGAAAAGCGGCTGCGCACTGTTGTCGATACCATGGCGGACGCGCTGATTGTTTTTGAAGATAAGGGCAGAATTCACTCCTTCAACTATGCGGCTGAAAAGATATTTGGCTACTTTTCTGAGCAGGTGATTACACATAATATTGCTACCCTGATTCCTGATTTTCAGAGTGATCATTGGCGGCAAGGGAGTGACCAAACAACAGATCACGTGGTGGGCGCTCACTTTAAAGTGAATGCGCTGCGCTGCAATGGCGAAAACTTCCCGGCAGAGGTTTCTGTCTCCGCTATGGAGACGGGAGGGGAGCGCCTGTATACGATTGTGGTGCGGGATATTACAGAGCAAAATCGTCATGAGAGGCTAAAGGATGCCTTTGTTTCAACGGTCAGCCACGAACTGCGCACCCCTCTCACTTCGATACGCGGCTCCCTTGGCTTGGTGTTGGGTGGGGTCACCGGAGAGCTGCCTGAGAAGGCGTTAAAGATGTTGCAGCTGGCCAGCAACAATACCGAGCGGTTGCTGCTGCTGATTAATGACATTCTCGATATTCAGAAAATTGAAGCGGGTGAGGTGCCGGTTAATATGGCCTCACATGGGGTTGATGAGCTGCTTGCCACTACGCTGGAAAACAACCAGGTCTATGCAGCGCAATATGGTGTCACTTTCCAGCTTAAGGTGATTGATTTAGGGTTGAAAGTGAGTGCTGATGCGAGGCGATTAAATCAGGTGATCAGCAACCTGCTATCGAATGCAGCCAAGTTCTCACCAAAAGGGGCGGTGGTTGAACTCTCAGTGCAGCGTCATGGTGATGAACACGTGCGTATCAGCGTTGCAGACCAGGGGTGTGGGATTGCGTTGGACTTTCAGGGTAAGCTATTTGACAAGTTTACCCAATACGATAGCTCTGATGTGCGTGAAAAGGGCGGTACCGGACTCGGCATGACGATCACCAAGGCGTTGGTAGAAAAGATGGGCGGTGAAATTAGCTACGATACGGTTGAAGGCGAAGGCACCACCTTTTACGTGGACCTCAAACAGGGCTGAGCGGAGTGCTGTTGGCAGCGTTCGCGGTAGGCGTCCACAACATACTTTAAACGCTCTTCACGGTCGCTGTTGGGGTTTTGCATAAACTCAGCCGTTGCACGGTACATCTGCCACATCCACCACTCTTGATTTTCGGTATCTGTCACGGTCTCTCTCCTGTGAATTTAATTTATGAACGTACACATTGAAGCACTGGAATATGACGTTTAGATGAAAGGCCGTGATAAATCATGCTCCCCAATTTATTTAAAATAGCACTACAATAGAGTCGTCTTCTTGTTGAATTAATAACCTGTTGCTGTGTGCGTGGGGGAGGTGGAAGTGAGAAAGAAGTTATCCGTAGATAAACCGCTTACAGAGAAAGATCTACAGCTGATTGATGCTTACTGGCGTGCCGCCAACTACCTCTCGGTGGGGCAGATCTACCTGCTAGATAACCCGCTTCTCAAAGAGCCGTTGAGACTCGAGCATGTTAAGCCACGACTGCTTGGCCATTGGGGAACTACGCCGGGGTTGAATTTTATCTATGTTCACCTGAATCGACTTATTAAACGTGATGCCCTGAATGTTATCTACCTTGCTGGGCCGGGGCATGGTGGTCCAGGCTTGGTGGCGAACACTTACCTTGAAGGTACCTATAGCGAATTTTATCCCAATATTAGTCAGGATGCGGCAGGGATGAAGCGGCTGTTCAAGCAGTTTTCGTTTCCCGGCGGTATTCCCAGCCATGTGGCGCCTGAAACGCCAGGGTCGATTCATGAGGGGGGCGAGCTGGGTTATGTGCTCTCCCATGCTTTTGGTGCGGTATTCGACAATCCTGACCTCATTGCAGCCTGTGTGGTGGGTGATGGTGAGGCGGAGACTGGCCCGCTGGCAACTGCCTGGCACTCCAACAAGTTTTTGAATCCAGCGGGCGATGGTGCGGTGCTGCCGATACTGCACCTCAACGGTTATAAAATTGCCAATCCGACTATCTTGGCGCGCATTAGCCACGATGAGTTGGAAAAACTGTTTATCGGTTATGGTTACCAACCCTACTTTGTTGAGGGGGATGACCCCCATCTGATGCATCAACAGATGGCGGCTACGCTGGACAGGGCAATCACCGAGATAAAAATCATCCAGAAAAAAGCCCGTATTAATGGAGATAAAACCCGCCCCCGCTGGCCGATGATTATTTTACGTTCACCCAAAGGGTGGACTGGGCCAAAAGAGGTGGATGGTCAAAAAGCAGAGGGGTACTGGCGTTCCCACCAAGTGCCGTTGGGTAATCTGGCGGGTGAACCGGCGCATCTTAAACGACTTGAACAGTGGATGAAGAGTTATCAGCCAGAGACGCTGTTTGATGATAGTGGCGCACTATTCAAAGAGATTGCAATGCTGGCACCTGAGGGTGACCACCGTATGGGCGCGATCCCTCACGCTAACGGTGGTCAGCTGCTTAAGGATCTGCTGATGCCCGATTTTAAAAATTATGCACTGCCGGTTAATGCTCCCGGGCAGAGTACGGGGGAGGCGACACGGGCCATCGGTGGCCTGCTGCGGGATGTGATGAAGCTCAATATGGAGGCAAAAAACTTCCGTGTTTTTGGCCCCGATGAAACCGCCTCCAATCGATTGGGTGCGCTGTTTGAGGTGAGCAATCGTGCCTGGCAGGCGGAGATGTTGCCGGAGGATGATCATCTGGCAGTGGATGGGCGTGTTATGGAGATTCTCAGTGAGCACACCTGTCAGGGGTGGCTGGAGGGTTATCTACTCACCGGTCGACACGGCTTTTTCTCTTGCTATGAAGCCTTTATTCACATTATTGATTCAATGTTTAACCAGCACGCCAAATGGCTCAAGGTGACCCGTAACGAAATTCCGTGGCGCCGCCCCATCGCCTCGCTCAACTACCTGTTGACCTCCCACGTCTGGCGGCAGGATCACAACGGATTTTCCCATCAGGACCCCGGCTTTATCGACCACGTAGTGAATAAAAAGGCCGATATTATTCGAGTCTACCTGCCGCCGGATGCCAACACTCTGCTCTGTGTCACGGATACCTGCCTGCGCTCAAAAAATCTCATCAATGTTATTGTCGCGGGAAAGCAGCCACAACTGCAGTGGCTTGATATGGATGCAGCCATCAAGCATTGCAGTACCGGTATTGGGATATGGGATTGGGCTAGCAATGATCACTGTGGCGAGCCAGACGTGATTATGGCTTGCGCCGGAGATGTGCCAACCCTCGAGGTGTTAGCGGCAGTGGAGCTGTTGCACCAGCACCTCCCCGAGCTGAAAGTGCGGGTGGTCAATGTGGTCGACCTGATGACGCTGCAACCGCAAAGTGAACACCCCCACGGCTTGGCAGACAGGGATTTTGATGCACTGTTTCCCGCCAATACACCCATAATATTTGCCTATCACGGCTACCCTTGGCTGATTCACCGGCTCACCTATCGCCGTACCTGTCACCACCATCTGCATGTGCGTGGCTACAAAGAGGAGGGCACCACCACCACACCCTTTGATATGGTGGTATTAAATGAGATGGATCGTTTTCACCTAGTGATGGATGTGGTTGACCGCCTCTCTTCACTGGGCTCACAAGGGGTCTATCTGAAACAGAAAATGCGCGATAAACTGCTGGATCACAAAGCCCATATTATGCAATATGGGCAAGATTTAGTGGAGATTCGTGAGTGGTCATTTCCTATTGCCGGTAAACCTGAGGAGTCAGCGCATTATTCAGAGCCTTCTTAATCAACGGTTGAGTCGAAAGGCGTTATTGCTCGCCGCCTGGATACTCCTGTTGCTAGTTCTCTTCATCTATAGTGTGCAGCCGCCACGTCACGCAATGGCGAATGATATTAAACAGGCGGTATCTACTGCGCTACAAGGTGTTCCGGTTCAGTTTGAACAACAGGTTAAGCCTATTTTGGAGCGGCGCTGTGTGGTGTGTCACGGCTGTTACGATGCACCATGTCAACTAAAGCTCTCCTCAATCGAAGGACTCTACCGGGGGGCCAGTGATGAGCGTATCTATGAAGCCAAACGGCTTGGCACCATGCAACCGACACGACTGTTTATTGATGAGAAAACAACGCAGGCGTGGCGAGCGCGAGGGTTCTCTCCCATTCTGAATGAGGCACAACCGACAGCAGAAAATAATTTAAAAAACTCGGTGATGTACCATCTGTTGCGTTTAAAGCAGCAGAACCCACAGCCAACCCAAGGCCAGTTGTCGGAAAGCTTTACCCTGGGGATTGATCGTGAAGAGAGTTGCCCGACCCTCGAGGATATTGAGGCGTTTGCACAGCAAAAACCGCAATGGGGGATGCCGTATGCGATGCCAAACTTATCAGACAGTGAGCACCAGACGCTGGTCTCCTGGCTGGCGCAGGGCGCATCATCTTCGCCGCCACCCACTCCCTCTGCGGGAGTGGTGGCGCAAAGAGGGGCGTGGGAGCGTTTCTTTAACCACACCTCCTACAAACAGCAGCTGGTGAGTCGCTATCTGTATGAACATCTGTTTCATGCTCATATTCACTTTGCCGAGTCGCCTGACAGAGTGTTCTATCGTTTGGTGCGCTCCACCACGCCGCCGGGTGAGGCGGTGGATGAGATCGCGACGCTAAAGCCCTACAATGACCCTGGTGACCGCCCTTTTTATTATCGCCTATTGCGCTACCACCCCGCTATCGTAACCAAAAGTCACACGGTCTACACCCTCTCCAGTCAGCGGTTGCAGCGCTACCGTGCGCTGTTTTTAGAACCTGACTATGAAGTGACTCAACTCCCCTCTTACGAAGAGAAAATAGCATCAAATCCATTCAAAACATTTGCCGCACTTCCCATCGAATCGCGCTATCGATTTCTGTTGGATGATGCCTATTTTTTCATTGAAGGCTTTATCAAAGGGCCGGTGTGTCGAGGGCAGATTGCGCTGGATGTGATTGAAGACCGGTTCTGGGTACTATTTTTTGACCCAGACCAGCCGCTGGTGACCAATAGCGCACAGTTTATTGGTGAGATGGCGGACCAACTTCAGCTGCCTGCGGATGACAGTAATTTGGAACTGCTGCGTATCTGGACCGACTATTGGAAAGGCCAGCGACGCTATATGGAGCAGAAAGAGGCGTGGTTTAAAAACATGGGTAGCCATGATTTAGCGGATGCGATGAGCTATATCTGGGATGGTGATGAGAAGAACCCGAATGCGGCGCTGACGGTGTTCAGGCATTTCGATAGTGGCTCGGTCTCCTATGGTCTGGTGGGCGAGGAGCCTGAAACAACCTGGATCCTGGATTATCCGTTGATGGAGCGTATTCACTATCTTCTGGTGGCGGGGTTTGATGTTTACGGCAGCCTTGGACATCGTGTCAGTGCACGCATCTATATGGATTTTTTACGCATGGAGGGGGAGGACTCTTTCCTTGCCTTCCTCCCGGCCGACCGGCGCAAGGCGATTCGTGATAGCTGGTATGTTGGCCAGCGCAGCACTATCGATGAACTCTTTTCGGCCCCTCAAGCGTGGTTGAGTGCCGAGTCGGTGGTTGGTTACCAAACCGATAATCCGCAAAAAGAGTTTTATCAGCAGATTAAAAAAAGGCTTGTAGGGGTGACTCAACAGGCGGATGCAATGAACTATTGTGGTCGCCCGGTGTGCCGCGAGCGTACCTTTCCGGTGGCCAAAAAACGGGCGGACAAGGCCATGGAGCGAGTTGCACAGCTACAGGGTGAAAATCTACACGCTTTCCCGGATGTCGCCTTTGTACAGATCAAAACAGAGAGACCAGAAGATGATTTTGCCTACACTCTGATTCGCAACAAGGCCTACAAAAATGTGACCTCTTTTCTGGCGGATGAGCATGAGCGGGATCGAGCAGATATTGCTCAGGACTCATTGACGGTCGTTAATTGGCTGGAGGGGGCTTATCCGAATTTCTTTTTCTCTGTCGCGTTGTCTGAGGTCGAACAGTTTGCCAAGCACTGTGCGGCAATTCGTAACCGCGACGATTTTGAAAGGTTTGTAGATAAGTATGGAGTCAGGCGCACCCATCCCGATTTTTGGCGGCAGGCCGACTGGTTTCAAGATGAGTATGCGCGCAACAAGCCTATTTTATCCGGGTTGTTTGACCTTAATCGCTATCAAAATTACTGAAAAATGCTCTCCCATGTGTGTTGTGGTGCCGTTGCTGTGAATGATGCGGTACACTAAAACTAAATCAATTTAACTTCTCTGTTTGAGATTGAAAACGATGACAAAACAACTAAAGCTGGGCGATATTCAGAGAAACTTTTCTAACAGTTATTTCAAACGGGGTAGAGGCTACTTTAATGCGGGGCAGGTAGCCTCCATTACCGTGCTCGATGAAGATGACAGAAGAGTGGAGCTGGAGGCCATTACCCTGGGGAGTGGCCGAAATAGCTACTATCAATCAGTTGATCTTAGATGGGTTGCTGGCGAGGTGATTATCTCCGGAAGTTGCAGCTGCCCGGTGATGATTGACTGCAAACATGTGGTAGCGGCCTGCCTGCAATATCAGGCTGACTTTGCCCCGGCACAATGCAAAAAAGCATCGGATGCGGCTTGCATGGCCTGGCTGGATGAGTTTGTGGGTGATGTGGGTGATAGCAAAAACCGGCGTGATGCCGAGTTTGTACTCTACCTGCTAACGCCAACCAATCAACCCGGGCAACTGACTGTGGAACTCCTGGTAACACGCCATCTGAAACGAGGCGGGTTGGGAAAGGGGCGCACTATCAATCTGGGGCAAATCTCTAACGAATACTACTCTCCGGATTACCTGCAAGAGGTGGATGAGGATATTGTTCGCCTGCTGGACGCGTGCCCTAAAAAAGGCTGGTCAGCGCCGTTGATACTGGAAGGGGAGGTGGGTTTTGCAGCAATACTTAAAATGGTTGAGTCAGCGCGCTGCCACTTTATTGATAAAGATGGGCCCCAGCTTCAGGTGAGTGATGCGCGTACACTTAACCTCGAATGGTTGCGCGACCATGCCGGCGATGCTCGACTCAAATGCGGCGTGGAGGGTGGTGGCGAGCCGTTAATTACCACCCCCGCACTCTATCTTGATCGGAGAGAGGGGGTGGTGGGTCTGCTCAGTGGTGCTGACTACACCGTGAAACAGATGAAAAAATTGCTCTCCCCGCCCAATGTGCCCGCCGCCTACCTGAGTCGCTTCAGTCAAAAGCTGGTCGTTACGATGCCCGATAGCGTACCACCCCCTGAGCAAGTCGAAACCATCGAGATCAAACAGCCGCCGCAGCCGCGTATTCGCTTTACGGCTGAAGCTGGGTCAGGACGAGACATTCATCGTATTAATCTGGACTTTCTCTACGCCGATTATGCCCTGCCAGCGCACCCCTTTAATGAGATTGACGTGCTCTCTAGCGACAAAGCACTGGTGCGGGTGTGGCGTGACCAGAGCCGTGAGTGGGCCGCTATTGAGCGCTTGAAGGCGTTCGGCTTTGAGGCTTTTCATCATGAGAGTGGCGTGGGGGTTTTCTTTCTCAGTATGGCGGAAAATCTTCTGGAGGCGGTTTCGCGCTGGCAGGACTTTATGGCGCAGGCGGTGCCACAGCTGGCCGATGACGGCTGGTTGATTGAGCAGGATGAGAGCTTTCAGTTAACTTTTCACCACTCAGATGAGTGGCATGCGGAAATTGAGGATGGCAATGACTGGTTTGATCTGCGTTTTGATATTGAAATCAATGGAGAAAAGCGCCCGCTGTTACCACTGATTACCAGCGCATTAACCCACTATGACCTGCAAGAATTGCCCGAAACACTCACTATTCCGCTAGAAAACAGTGAATACCTGATGATATCCAGAGAGAAAATACAACCAATTCTGGATATTCTCTACGAACTTTACGACAGCGAAAGCCTTAGCAGCGATGGCTCGCTGCGCATGTCTCGCTTTGATGCCGGGCGAGTGGATGAGCTGGCGCAACTGAGTGGTGATGAGTCTCAGTGGCAGGGTGGCGAGGCGCTGCGTGAGCTGGGGAAAAAGCTAAATGATTTTGACGGTATTCAGCCCGTGAATACGCCAGAAGGGTTGCAGGCCGAGCTACGAGAGTATCAACAACAGGGGTTCAACTGGTTGCAATTTCTACGTGAGTACCAGTTTGGCGGTATTTTGGCCGATGATATGGGTTTGGGAAAAACCGTTCAAACCCTCGCACATCTCTTGTTAGAGAAAGAGCAGGGGCGCATGACCAGCCCTTGTCTAATCGTTGCACCCACTAGCCTGATGAGCAACTGGCAGCGAGAAGCCGCCCGCTTCGCACCCGCATTAAAGGTTATTATTTTACAGGGTGCTGAGCGTCACCAACACTTCGATGACATCGAACAATATGACCTGGTGCTGAGCACCTACCCGCTACTGGTGCGTGATGAAAAAGTGTTGCTAAAGCATCGCTACCACTATCTGGTGCTAGATGAGGCGCAGGTGATTAAAAACCCCAAAGCGAAAGCAGCACAGGTGGTGCGTAAAATTGAGTGTAATCACCGCCTCTGTTTAACCGGCACACCCATGGAGAATCACTTGGGTGAACTATGGGCACTGTTTGACTTTCTCTCCCCCGGTTTACTTGGCGACTCACGGCAATTTAATCAACTGTTTCGCGTGCCCATCGAGAAAAATCAAAATTACCAACAGCAGCAACGGCTCAGTAAGCGCGTAGCCCCCTTCATGTTACGCCGCGCCAAAAGTGAGGTGGCCAGTGAGCTGCCAGAAAAAACTGAGATTATTCAAACCGTCTCCCTAGGTGGTAAACAGGCGGCGCTCTACGAGAGCATCCGTATCTCAATGGAGAAAAAAGTACGCGAAGCGATTGCCAGTAAAGGGTTGGCGCGTAGCCACATCACCATACTGGATGCGCTGCTAAAACTACGGCAATGCTGTTGTGATCCGCAGCTGCTCAAGCTGAAGCAGGCCAAGACAGTTACCTCGTCCGCCAAGTTGGACTTCTTGATGACGATGTTGCCGGAGATGGTCGAAGAGGGGCGGCGTATTTTGCTGTTTTCATCATTCACCCAGATGTTGGGTATCATCGAGCAGCAGCTGATCAAACATCATATCAGTTATAGCAAACTGACCGGTCAAACACGTAAGCGAGATGATGCCATCGAGCGCTTCAAAAGTGGCCAGGCAGCTATTTTTTTGATTAGCCTGAAAGCGGGTGGGGTGGGTTTAAACCTCACCGAAGCAGACACCGTTATTCATTACGACCCCTGGTGGAACCCCGCCGCCGAAAATCAGGCAACGGATCGTGCTCATCGAATTGGCCAAAATAAAGCAGTGTTTGTCTATAAGCTGATTACCGAAAACACTTTAGAAGAGAAAATTATTACCATGCAGGCAAAGAAGCAGGCGTTGATCGAAGGTGTCTACAAAAAAGGTGAGGCGGCAGATCAGGTGAAGCTCAGTAGCGATGATCTAAAAGCACTGTTTGCGCCACTGGCTGAGGTTTGACGATGAAAATAGAGGCGCTTAACTCACTCCTTTCAGGGCTGAAAGGGGCACAAGCCAGCTACCCTTTTGGCTCAGAAGCGTGGGTTTATAAAGTCATGGGTAAACTGTTTGCGCTGGTTTGCGAAGAGAAGTCTGTCTCACGGGTCACACTAAAATGCTTACCCGCCGATGGTAAAAGCCGGGTATCACACTATGAGTCGATTGCACCGGGCTACTACATGAATAAAAAACACTGGATTACCCTAAAAGATAAACAGCAGCTCGGGGCGTTTGATTGAAATAAAAAAGGCGACATTCTGTCGCCTCTCTTCGATGTTTGTCAAGGTAGTTGTCCAGCGCTCTGCTGATTTTCCTCTAATTCCAGGCCCTTTTTTACCCTAATTTTCTGGATTCAACCACACTTCACTGACAGCGGCCCAATTTCGGGTTTCTCGACTCCAGCGTTCCGGGTTTCGTTGCTTGGCCGCTTCATAGATCGCTTTTCGCTTAGCCAATATCGTTAGCTCTTCGCCGTTGTGACGTTGGGCTGGGGTGATGAATTGGATTCCACTGTGTCGATGGCTTTCATTGTACCAACCGACAAAATGATCGACCCATGCTCTTGCAGACGCCAGGCTTTCAAATGGCTTTGATGGAAAGGCGGGTGTGTATTTCAGTGTTCTAAACAGACTCTCTG